>NZ_JAMXFI010000084.1:0-33609 GCF_025460875.1 Microvirga yunnanensis | reverse complement strand
GGTGGTGTAACGGTCGAGCGCCACCGCAAACAGCGCATGCGTGCCGGTCTCGGCGAGGGTCAAAAGGCGCAATTGCGGAAAGCCACTCTGGCCGCGCGAGGCTGGCGGACGGCCGAAGCGCTCCACGAGATCGGGCGTGTCGGGCAGATCAATCGTGGTGCCGTCCAGGCTGACCAGCCGGCGCCCGCGATACCAGGCGCCGGGCGTGTCGGGGGTGGCAAACGGCGCGGCAATGCGCGCAAACAGCGCCTTGAGCGGGGCCGGACCGAGCCGGGTGCGGGCCCGGCAGATGGCGGACTTGTCGGCCAGGGCGGGGTCCGTGCCGGACAGACGCAGCCAGCGCACGCCCTCCATGAGGCAGCGCAGCACCTCGCCATAGGAGGCTTGGGCATAGAGAGCGAGGGCCATGACGTAGTAGACTACCAGACGCGCCGGCAGCCGGCGGTAGCGCTGGCTCTGCCGACCGGTCTCGGCCAGCACCGCATCGATCAGAGCGGCCGGCACGGTGGTGGTGAGCACGCCCAAGGTGACGTGGTCGCTGATCCGGGTGCCGTCCGGCAGACGTGCAGCCGTGCGGGCCATCGGGGCCTCCTTCGCACACCCCCGCCCCGAGCATCCGTCCGGAACATGCCTAAGTCAACGGTATTGGGGCTAGCGGCGATCGGCAGGCATATTTCGCCTGTCCTTTCCGCATCATGTGGATCATCTCGATGCCGCCTCGGATCGCTCGCGCGGATGCCTACACATGTACCCAAGGCTGAGAACCTGACTGTCCGACGTGAATGCGACAGGATTCCCGCTTGCTCGACCTGCCGTCGAAAACGAGGATTGCCTTATGCTCAAACTCCTTCATAGCATCCGACAGTTGTTCCGCCGGCGGCCTCTCGCTTCTGGTCTGACAGTGATCGAGTACGAGGCTGTGTCTCTGATTGCGTATGAGGGGAGGGCTGCTTACGAGCGAGCGCGGAAGCAGGCGGAATACTGTCTCAGTCGAGGAAGCGAAGCGGGCTGCCGGTTCTGGTCTGATGTCGCCGTTGAGGTCGCCCACCGGACAGGAAATATGAACACGGGAAGGGCGAAGGAACAGCCGCGGTGAGTGAGCCCTGCCTATGGGCCTCGTCTACCCGAGCATCAGCTTCCCAAGCTGAAGCTAATGAACCATCCGAAGCTGATTTACTCTTTAATTGTCAATGACTTGATCCCGCCTTTGCGGGCTTTTCTATTGCTTTGCGATCGTTCCAGGTATTTCGCAAATCTCACAATGTTTGCAGCAGGTTCGGCAGCTTTGTGCAATCTATCACATTTCCGTTCAGCGTAGTCCATGGCACCTGGCTGGCACACGCAAAGCGGACCGAAATCCTTTGACCTGGTGCCGAGCAGCGCTCTGTCACTCTCCATTAAGGATTCCAGCGAGATCCTGTGGACCAAAGCCGATCCCCCCCTACTCAACGGACGAAGAAGCATACACCTCTGATCAGTCAAGTTTGGAGCTTGGCCAAGTTGGAGAACAAGTACGAACTGCTTACTGTTCTCCAGGTGTTCTGGTAGGATTAGCGCCTAGGTCGGCGCTGCGGATGACTGCGGAGGCAGCTTTGGAAACAACAGGCACTTCTCGACGGCAGCTTGACATGTTCCTGCCGACGGAGACGCAGTCATCCGAGATGTGCCATCCGACAGGACGGGGCCTGAATTGCGCTCCGAGAGTGCCGGCTAATCTGATCTGTTGGTCCAAGATGCAGGCCGAAGGCGGGCAGCCGCTAGAGGTAATCGTCCAACGCAAAGAAGCCGAACGGAAGGCCGGCAACGGGCTGTTCTTCTGGGGTATTGGGAATGCACTTGGGTCTGCCGTACAGCACCTCCGCACCGCAGGCAGGCCTATTCCTGTGAAGTTTTCGAGGATGCTGTCAGTGCCGAAGCTCGCTGATAGCGCTCCCTCCGCGGTTTCCATCTGGCTGTCGTACATCGATGAGGATGGCGTGGAGGTCGATTTGCCCAGCCATGCTCTGATCACGAGCCGTGCGCAAACGGCTAAAGGCGACAAGACGCGGCACTACGCCTTGGTCTGCTACTCTGATGCCGGCTTGGAACTGAGGGAGCGCAGCCGGTTGGATCACACCTCGCTTCGGAACTACGCTGGGACTGGCGGCAAGGTCGGGCCCTCTCAAGTCACTAGCTTAGTTGTGCCAACTCATGGCCTCGAGAGCGCCGCCGGCGCGTACTCGGTTGATCTCGAGGCAACTTTGGTCGCTCCATATTTTGTGAAGCTCACGAGGCCAGCCGTATTGACGCAGGGCCTGAGGCATCGCATCGAAAGTTGGGCTGGTGGATCGCAAGAGGAGTGGCGAAGGCTTGTGCTTGATGTACGAACCGCCGCCGCTCTGCAGTTTAGCTCGACTTAGTCTTTTGGAGTGGTACGCAGCAGGACGCCATACGGACGTTGCAGCTTCGCGAAATAGCGGGATTGCACCAGTTTGCGCGGAACCACCTCGTTGTGTTTGTCGGCGCGCACGAGGCAACCCTTGTCAACACGGCCCATGATGTAATTGGAGGCGATCTTGCCTTCTGAGGGGCCATACCCGACCCGGTATTCGCTCAAGTCAAAACTGAGATCTCCTTCTTGGATCTCGTCCAAGACAACGGCGTATCTGGAGCCCCGTACCTCAATCCCTTCAGGGATGGGTTCCCAGTTGATGCCGTCTTTCGAATACTCCGTGGCGACCGCCGCCTCATAATGGTTTGATACGATCTCCTGCATCACAAGGGTGATATCATCGCCATGTTCGATCCTGTGGCTCACGAACGGCTGCAGCTTTGAGATCGGGTGCATGGTGCCGCCACCGTAGCCCCAGAAGATCTTCCCCGCCTTGTCGTACTCGCGGCGCTTCCGCTCGATGATATCCTCGAAGGTTTCATCCGCATGGCGGCCGACCTTCATGAAGATCATTGACTGAAGATCAGGCGCTCTGCTCATTCTCGACCTCTTCTTCCATTATCTCAAAATGATATTCAGTCGGGTCTGCTGTACCGCGCCCGATCTGCGGCGTCTCCCGAACATAACGCACGGCCGCAGCACGATCCTTTCGGCCGTAGAAATTTTTCCGGCGTTCGCCTGGAGTAGGTTCATTCTTGATGTTGTGGTCCGTCCAAGCTTCGATCGACAGAGCGCACGAGGTCAGATCGGATGCGTCATCCAAGTGGTACAGGTGCATCCTCGGCTGCATCTCGCAAACAACCATTCCCCGGTTCAGCGCCTCACCCTGAGTTCTCGCGAGCACATGCCGCGTCCATGGGCGAGCTGGATCATCGCCGATCACGATGACCCCTTTTCCTTTGGGAGCCAGCAGCTGAATTCCCCGTTCCATGAAAACCACAACGCTCTCGCCATCGTTGTACTGGCCCCACGGAGGATTGATGTGGAACGCCCCGAACTGCCCGAGCAGATCGTCGGGTAGAGCATCCAGAACGTTGTAGAGCCTGGCCGAAATGCGATCGGTGAGGTCGTTCGCCTCGGCAAATCGATTCACCGAATTGACCATGCGCTCGTCGAAATCGAGCAGCAAGATCCTCGACGGTCCCCAGTTCAATATTTTCTGGGCCTGAAGATGAGCGATGCACAGCCCGATCGCATCGCCGTCTCCGACGAACACCAGGCTTCGGCCGTGAGTTTTGCGGCAGATGTACTCGGCATGAACCATCATGTCGCCGACCTTCATGTAGATCTGGTCGAACTCACGGATGGGACGTGGCCTGTTCTCTACGATGTCTGACACAGCGTTCAGAGCCAATCGGAGATCAAGTGCCTGACGCCGCGGCTCCTCAATCTCACTCGCAGAGGTTTGCTCATCCTCTGAGCCGGCATCCGTGGTCGCTGAAGCAGTCATTTCTCACCCGCCTTCGGAATTGCATGTTTCATAGGCTGATTGAAGAGGTACTTAGTGACGAGGTAAGCGAGGCCAAACACCTGAGTGAGTACGGCCGGGAAGAGAATCTTCAAAAGACCCGCATCCAAGGTGATGGTGCCGCTCCCAAGGAGGAGCAGGAGAATAAACGCCGCGACAACTTCAAAGCTGACGAGGCCAAATATGAGCTTAGCATAGAGGGATCGAAGCCGCCGCTCCTCGTCCATTTGCTGTGTCCAGACGGACAGGTAGGCGCGAACGCGTTCGCGTCCCTCCCACTCGTCAAAGCTGTTGGGCTGCCAAGTGGATGGGTCTCCTGGAGTAACCTCGCCAAGGACTTCCGTGCGGATCGAGGGCTTGGCGATACCGAGCGGCTTCATTGATCAATGAGCCCAAGCTGATTGAGACGGAGAGCCATGGCCTGTCGCGATACTTGGAACCATTCTGCCATCCCGTCGACATCCAGGATCTCGGGCCAGCGGTCTCTTACAACGCTCGAGGGCATGAGAATGGCGGCGGCAAAGACATTGGCTTCCCACTCTCGCCGGCGATCTTCGTTCCAGGGCTCGTCTGGGTCCGTGATCGTGCGGAAGTTGTCCTCATCGTCTATGAACTCGCCTTCACCCGCAGCCAGATGCAAGACGAAGTGCCCGAGTTCGTGAGCGACTGTGAACCGCTTTCGAACAGGGCGGTCGTCGACATCGACGTAAATGGTGGAGGCACCTCCACGTCTTGCGATCAGTCCATGAATGCCAGGCTCCGAGAATTTGGAATTAAAGACGCGGACGCCCATTCGGTTCGCCAGCTGGACGGGGTCGGTTGGTCTGTCTCCCGCCACGTGTTCCCGCAGGATCTCCTCCGCAACCTGCTCAATTTCTGCCCGTCTGCGGCTCATGGGGATCCTCTACGTCGTAAGGCGGCTAGCAAGCTGCCCGACGAGATCCTCCAATGGCCTGGAGGAGTCAAACAGGTGTACCGCGCCGCCTGCTCCAATGGCATAAACGCCAGCTACGCTGGCTTGGAGGGCGGTATGTAGGTTCGCCTCAAACTCTGTAGGCGTCAGGCGCCCGCCAGGTTCCTTTTCAATTCGCTGGATGGTTACATCCGGTGGAGTGTAGAGCACCCAAATCTGAGTTGCCTGTAGGGCCGAAAACTGGGAAATATGGAAAGGAGTTATCCGAAATCCGTAGTCTTCTTTTGTTACGGGGTGGCTATCTATGAGGACGTGCGAGGTGACCTTTCGACATCGCACGAAATCGAGAAGTATTTTGTCCAAGTCTGCGACATCTTGTGGTGCAATAATCTTTGATGATTGCTCGCGGATGGTGGCTTGTTCGAGCGCAGTGCTACGCTTTTTGTTTACATGCTTTGTGAGTTCTGCTCCGTACTCAAACACCGACAGATTACGGACTCTCTGCTGTAGCGCTCGACTGATAGAGCTCTTGCCTGCGGCAGGAGCTCCCGTTAAATAGATCACCTCACCCATAGGGCATTCCCATTAGAATTAGATCGCAAGTAGCATCGCCGAAAGCCTGCTGGGTGTCCAATCCTACCTTAGGTCTCTTTGGAAGCGCCAAAAGCGCTTTGCTGGCAGTTATCCCCGATCTCTGGCTTGCCTGGTATTCGCTCCGCTTGATGGTGTTGACCTGATTTCTAATGGCAGAGTTCTGAATGGGTTCCGATTGGCTGTGCCCTTGAGCGCACAGCCAATCCGCCAAAGATGGGCATTATTGCCCGAGATGGTGCCTTTAGCTCAATGGTTAGGGCCCGCCGCTCATAACGCTGTCTGTGATGAGGCGGGTCGACCCATCATCCTGCTGCTGTCCGAAGGCCAGCTGAGCGACCATAAGGGCGCTCAGCTCATCCTGGAGACGCTGACTTCTGGCGCAACCCTGATTGCCGACCGAGGCTACGACAGCAACTGGTTCCGGGCAGCTCTTGTCGAGAAGGACATCACGCCATGCACTCCGCCGACCAAGAACCGCAAGGTGCCGATTGCCTACGACACCTAAGCAGATTTCAGCGGGGTGGCCAACGGATGCTGGCTGTGATTCCATCTCCTGGTTTGGTTCGGGAGGCGGATCATGGCAGGCAAATCTCCGGTTGTTGCGAGTGCCGCGCAGCGGCGTGAGCTCATGGCCCTCAGCCACTCGCGGGATCGGGGTGAGGCCGATCGGGCGCGGGCGCTCCTGCTGACCCTGGCCGGCTGGACGAGCCCGCGGATCGCCGAGGCCTTCGGCGTGCGCGAGGATACCGTGCGGCTCTGGCGCAGCGCGTTCAGCCAGGGTGGGGTCGACGCGCTGCGGCGCTCCGTGGCCCCGGGACCGGCTCCGGTCAAGGCCGAGCAGGCGCTCGCGGTGGCCGAGGCGGTTCTGGCGGAGCCGGTGGCGGATCGCCCCAACTGGACCTTGCCGCGACTGGCCGACGAGATCGAGAAGCGCTCCGGCCTCCGCATCTCGCGCTCACGGCTCTCGGTCGTGTTGCGCCAAAGGGGGCTTTCCGCTGGCGCCGGCCGCGCCACACCCTGAAGGGCCGCCAGGATGCCGACGCCGTGGACCGCGCTGGTCTGCGCCGCAAGCTCCTGAAGGCGCAGGCCGAGGCCGGTGACATCGTGCTCTTGTTCGGCGATGAGTCTGAGGCGCTGACCCATCCCTATCTCGCCCATGCCTGGGCCAAGAAGGGTGCGGATCTGCGCCTTCCTGCGCCCGGACAAGCCGCCAAGGTGGCGCTGCTCGGGGTGCTCGACTGGGCGGCGCGGGACCTGATCGTGCGCACCAGCCGACGCAAGCGCAGTGCCGACTTCATCGCGCTTCTGGACCAGATCGATAGGCAGTGTGGCCCGATGCCTGGCCGTGCGCAGCAACCGATCGTGCTCGTCCTCGACAACGGCCCGATCCACACCAGCAAGGCGACACGCGCCGCCCTCGCTGAGCGGGCCTCCTGGCTCACGGTCGAGTGGCTGCCAAAGTACGCCCCCGAGCTCAACGACATCGAGGAACTCTGGCGCGATCTGAAGCGGCATCATCTTGCTCACCAGACATTCTCAGGGCCGGAAAGCCTTGATGCCGCCATTTGTCAACCGAATCGAAGAATTGACCCCTTGGGCGAATTGAAGGTTTGACCCCCTCTCATCGCTTTGTGTCTCCCTCAGTTTCGAGGGCTGCTCCGGCCTTCTGCAGAAGGCCGGATCGGCGCTTTTCACGAAGCCGGTAGCTGTCGCCGCGGATGGTGATCACCGTCGAGTGATGCAGCAGGCGATCCAATATCGCCGTCGCCACGACGGCGTCCCCAAAAACCGATCCCCATTCGCCCACGGAGCGATTGGAGGTGATCAGGATCGAACCCCGCTCGTAGCGGCGCGACACCAGCTGGAAGAACAGATGCGCCGCATTGGCCTCAAACGGCAGATAGCCAAGTTCGTCGATGATCAGCAGTTTCGGCCGTGCCAGGATCGTCAGCTGCTTGTCGAGCAAGCCATCGTCGTGGGCCTTGGCCAGCATCGCCACCAGCGTCGCGGCCGTGACGAACTGCACGCTATAGGTCTGCCGGATCGCCTCGCGTCCGAGAGCGACCGCCAGATGAGTTTTGCCGGTGCCCGGAGGCCCTAACAGCAAGACCGCATCCCCATGCGCAATCCAGCGGCAGGTGGCCAACTCCCGGACCTGTCTTGGATCCAGCGACGGCTGTGCGTCGAAGTCAAAGCCGTCGAGTTCGCGCACGAACGGGAACTGGGCGATCTTGCTCGCCATGGCGATCCGCCGCTCGTCGCGCCGTGCGATCTCGCGCTTCACCAGGAACGCCAAGGCTTCGCGCAGGGTCATGTCCGACCGAGCCGCCTCGTCCAGCAGCGTGTCGAGCTGGTCGCGGATCGCCGTCAGCTTGAGCCGATCGAGCATCGCCACCAGCGCCTCGTGATCGATGGCCGTCATCACCAGCCTCCTCCCACCAGCGCCTCGTACTCGGCCAGCGGCCGCAGCAGGGCGGGCGGCACAACGATGTCCGTTGGCGCCGACCGCACCGGCCCCGCAGCGCCGGCCACGCCGGTCAGATGCGCCCACTTGACAATCCGTTGGCGGCGGCCCCGGCACAGGGCATGATCGGCTACGACCTCGCCCGCATGACGCACGATCACGCGTCCGCCCAGCACCACGACCTGGACACTCTCCCCGATCAGCCGCCACGGCACCGAGTAGCTGTTCGTGTCCAGGTCGATCGCGCAGTCGGCCTGAACCTTGCGCACCAGATCCCGCAGCTGCCCGAACGGCGCCCGCCCGCCGAGGGGGCGAAGCGCCCCGGCCTCGTCCGCAAAGCGCTCTGCCGGAGCAACGCCGGTGGTGCCGTGCACCCGCTGATCGGCGATCTCGCGCGTCCACCGGTCCAGATGCGCCTCGAGGGCAGCCCAGCTCTCGAAGCGGCGGCCCGCGATGGCATTCTTCTTGACGTAGCCGACCCCGCGTTCGTCCTTGCCCTTCGTGCGCGCCCGGTAGGGCGCACACGCGCGGGGTGCAAATCCCCAATAGCGGGCAAAGGCATGCAGCCGGCCGTTGAACCGCACCTCCCGGGTGGCCGCATCGTGATGCTCGACGAGCGCCTTGGGATTGTCGAACAGCACTTCCGCTGGAACCCCGCCGAAGCGCAGAAAGGCGCCTTCCATGCCCTCGAACCAGTCGGCCTGACGCTCCCGCAGTGAGGCCCGGATATGCAGCCGGCGCGAGTAGCCCAGCGTTGCCACGAACAGGTGCAGCCGCACCCGCTCACCGCCGATCCAGACCCGCGTGTCGCCAAAGTCGATCTGCATCTGCTGGCCCGGTGCCGTCTCAAACCGCACGGTTGCCCGCATCTGCGCCTTCAACTCCCGGCGCCAGCGCTGCACCCGCAGTTCCACCGAGCGCAGCCCGATGACGATGCCATGCTCGCTCGCCAGCTCCTGGCGCACCACGTCCGCGTTGCCACCATGCCGGAAGAAGCGCTCCCGCAGCCATTCATCCAGCCCGTCGAACGCCGTCCGGCGCACGGGCTTGCGGAACGCCACAGCCCCACCTTGGCGCAGATAGCGCCGCACCGTGTTGCGTGCACACCCGAATTCTTTTGCCAGCCGCTTGGCTCCCCAGCCAAGCCCATGCAGCCGCAGCATTGCGGCCACCTCCTCAGCCTGAAGCATCTCGTCTCCCCGCATCGTGCGCGACAATGCAGGATCCACTAAAACCCCAATCGACATCTATTCCTCCTTTGCCAAGGAGG
The DNA here is from genome assembly GCF_025460875.1 of Microvirga yunnanensis. Lineage (NCBI taxonomy): Bacteria > Pseudomonadati > Pseudomonadota > Alphaproteobacteria > Hyphomicrobiales > Methylobacteriaceae > Microvirga > Microvirga yunnanensis. Next base: position 24,469 of record NZ_JAMXFI010000084.1, on the reverse strand, counting down.
GGTCAGCTCTTCGTTTCGTCAGGGGGTCACTTTCTCAGTTCGGCCGACACCATTCACGAGGCCACTATGAAACTCAATCGCGAACGACATCGCCATCCGTTGGCTAGCCACCGAATCGCTGCTTAGATATCCTGATTGCTGTCGTTGCGGGGATGGCCTTGTGAGAGGCTGAGGCATCGATCCAGCAGAAGAAGAGAGCACCCAACTGGGTTTGGAGCCTCAGCCTCCCAACCTCATTGTCACGCCACATATTGCGGATTGCGTCGGCTATGGTGGTCTGCTTCTCCTGCTCAAGCTTTCCCGCAGCAGGCTTGGCCAAATTCAAGTATCTGATTAGTCTTATGGTTCCGTTCCAAGTCGTTAAGTACATCCACGCGCCGTTCTCGAATCATAGTTCCAGACTGCGAATCGAGCTTAGGGCCGAATACTGGGCGATCTCGAATCAAGTGCGTAACTTCGAATCACCCGGAACCGGGCTTTTACACGCGGATTGACTCGGCCGTTTCAGCTAAATGATTCTATCCAAAGAAGTTTCCCACCGCTGAATCGATCTATTGTGAATGGATTCTTGACGCGCGACTCCACAGCCAACTCAGAATCGGTCATGTCTCGTAACGGCACGAGTGTAACGGGTGAATGCCATGCCTGACGTGAAAGGGATCGAGCGCGTACAGCGCTTTCGCAAGTCTCGCCGGGAACGGGGAGACAAGGAAGTGAACGTCTGGATTCCTGGACTTCTGAGTACTGCGATCGACGAAGCGGTCGAGAGTGGGCGCTTCAAGTCCCGCGAGGCCGTCATCACCCATGCCCTCGAGGCCCTATTTGCTCAAAAGGAGCGAAATGTCGTGACGTAAACCAGGCAAAGCAAAAGGCCCACGAAGCTGGAAACTTCGAGGGCCTTTGGAGACCACCGCGAGGGTGGGCATAAGAAGATGTGTTGCAACGTCCTTATGCCATCCCGACAAGCTGACTGTCAAGAGCATCGGTTACGGTGAACGCTCCCGCTTTGCCCTCACCATGGAGGGTACGATGCAGCTTGCATCGTCAGGAGGCCGGCGGCTGAGACATGCCGCTCTGGCCGCGAGAGAACTTGCGCTCGACGCTGGGCGCACGGTGACGAGAAAAGAACTATCTGCGGCAGCTCGTGAGGCTGCCAAGGCCCTGGAATTGCGCAACGGACCCCGGTCCGTCCTCTCCGAGCTCGTCGCCTGCTGGGGCGAGCAGGAGTGGGAGCGGCTGCTGGTCTGGCCGTCCAACGACTACCTCATGAGCCGCACCGGCCTCTCGGAGCGCTCCATCCGCTATGCGTTCAAGGTCCTCATCGATCAGCAGCTCATCGTCCCGAAGGAATCCCCGAACGGAAAGCGCTATGCAGTCAAAGACTTGGCTGGAGAGCTCGTCGACGCCTTTGGGTTTGACCTGACCCCCGTTTACGCCAAGCGAGGGGAGTGGGCTGAGCGTCTCATCGAGATGAAGCAGGCCCAGGAAGCGCGCAAACGCGCTTTCGACGAGATCACCATCGCCAGGCGGGCGGCCGAAGAGGCGCTGAGTGCCTTAGCTGAGCATTATCCAGATCTTGATCGCTCCGACCTTGAGGAACAGGTCAAAGGCCTGAAAGCCCGCACACCTGTGCGCAGCACGAAGGCCATGCCGCACGCGATCCTCGATGAGTGGACAGCCGTGAGGATGGCATGCGAGCAAGCTTTCTTAGAAGCGGGCAATGGCGGCAAAGACTGCCGTCACACTAATAACAACAACGGATCTCCTAGTGAGCCTTGTAACAAGGGCTTTCCGAAGAAAGCTGAGGCGGTTCGTTCAACCGAACAACCGTCAGAGCACCTATCACCGGAATTAATCCTTGAGGCCTGCCCGACCTTAAGCGACTACGGCCAGCCGGTGCGGGATCTGGCGGATATCGTCTCGGCCGGCCGCTACCTGCGGGCTTCCCTCGGGGCACATGAGAGCGCCTGGGCCGAGGCCGTGGAGGAGATCGGCACCGTCCGGGCGGCGATCGCCGTGATCTACACCCTGCAGCTCTACGAGGACGATGTAGCCAAGAACGGCGGCGAGAGCCGGATCAAGAACCCGGGCGGCTACTTCCGCGCGCTCGCCCGCATGGTCAAAACCGGCAAGATCGACCTCGCCGTCGAGCTTCTGGCCATGAGGAGGCGCAGAATGGCCTAGGATCGTGAGCAATCCTCGAGGCCCCATGATCATCGTGTGGGCTCTCCACCTGTCAGCGAAACTGTCTCCCGGTTTCGACTGCAGATCGGCTGGACAAGTCGAGTTGAGCCCGTGATGACGGCAGCCGTCAGCAAGGTTCGTCATGCAGGAGAAAGCGATGGGGGAGGGTAGGGTCTCTGTGAGGTAAGACGAACTTTCGTATGCCGCGAAGAGGGGGACCCAGCAAGGTACATCACTGTTGTGAATCGTTGCAGCGCAATGGATTCATAGCTTTGATTAGACCTCGCCTCAGGTCTTTCGCAACATGGAGGCATGTCCGACGACACAATCCAGTACCTGGTGCTCGACAGGTGTGATCCCACCTGCAACATGGCCCGTTACTATGTGCTGTCTATCGAGACCAGCCTGTTTGGTGATGCTTCCTTGATTCGCGAATGGGGCCGCATCGGCCGGCCTGGTCAGAGGCGGATTGAGCTTTACGAAACCCAATCAATGGCCGTGGAAGCTCTTGAGACTTGGCTCCAGCGAAAGCGCCGACGTGGCTACGAACTTAGGGATAGGTACGAGGGTTGACATGAGTGACGCGGGGAGTTTGCGACGATCTCGTCGGCCAAAGTCGAAGGCGCGGAGGCTGACTGGTTATGCCATGGCGGGCAACTCGAACTCCTGAGATTCCTTCGCACTGCAGCGCAGGGAGTCTATATACCGCCCAACAAGTTTGATCGGGATTCTAAGCCTTATAGATGCCGACGTCCGGTTTATTAATGAATACGATGGTCGTATCGAGGATACTTCCCTTCGCAGAGGGGATGATTGCGCAGAGTCAGTGCAAGCGACCAAACGAAACCAACCGTGCCCACAAGGATTAAACCACAATGAATATTGATCCCTTGCTGGACAAAGCCATTGCTCGTCTCGAAGGGCAAATCGAGCAGCTCAAGTCTCTCAAAGGATCTCGGCCGGAGATCGCCCCTGTCATAGAGAGGGTGCAAGAGGTCTTCGGTGAGCGGTGTGTGACCTGGTTGATCCGGCCCAATCAGGTTCTGCAGACCACACCTCTGGATCTGATAACTCAGGGTGAGACGGATCAGATTCTCCGGCTTCTCGGCCAGATCGAACATGGAATCCACCCGTGAGCGCAGCGAAGGCAACTTTGGTCGACAGCCCTGGTTGGATTGCAGCGTCCATGACCTCCACCAAAGCGCTCACGGTCGCAGATGCCATAGAGCGGTCGACCAACTAATCGGAACTCTCGATGTGGCGTGTCTCCCCCTCCGGTCGTTTGGATAGCCTCACCGTGTTCAAGCATCTGCACGGCCGCTATGTGCCAGCCGGGGAACTGACGTTCCAAGGGCAGGAGTTCCTCCGCCCGGGCACCTTCACCTATGCCCAAAGCTATCTTGCGTCTGCTGGTGCCATGCCGATCGATCCCATTCGTCTGCCCTTGGCGCAGTGTGGCTTCTCCGGCTTTCCAGAGGTGCCGCTCGCCTGCCTTGATGCCGGACCGGAAGGCTGGGGCCGGACCGTACTGTCCGCGGCCTTTGAGGCGTCCACCTTTGGTGCGGCGGAACTGCTGGCAGCCGGCACAACGGCTCGAACCGGAGACCTTGCCTTTGGACCATCGGCGCAAGCCGGCCCCAGGACCTATCATCCGGAACACGTAGATCGCCCCATGAGCTCCGCGGCGGCCTCTGATCTCGAAGCTCTGATGAATGCCGCGATCGCCGCGGACGAGGGCAGTGCGACGCAGGAGCAGCTTACTCTGCTGGTGCATGTCAGTGCTGATGTGGGAGGAGCCCGGCCAAAGGTCCGATGGCGCGATAGGGAAGGGGAGTGGATCGCGAAGTTCTCAACCTGGGGCGACAAGTTCGACGATCCTCGTATCGAGGCCGTCTGTTTGGATGTCGCAGAGGCCGCCGGCCTTCCGGTCCCCGAGCGCCGGCTCCTGAGCTTCTCAGGCAAAACCGTCCTGCTCGTGCGGCGCTTCGACCGATCGGAGAATGGTAGGCCCTACTCGTACCTGAGCATGGGCACGCTCCTGCAGCAGCCGCCCGGCAGCTACGGCACCTCGAAAACCTACACGGACATGGCAGCGGTGGCCCGCTCGATTGGGGGCATGACTCCAGAGGAGCAGATGTTTCGCCGGCTGCTCGTCAATGCCTTTCTGCACAACACCGATGATCACCTGCGCAACCATGCCGTGATCAACCAGGGCGAAGGATGGGCGCTCTCCCCGGTGTACGATGTGGTGCCTTATCTCGGGCGCAAGCGGCATGCCTGTGCGCCGGCGCCCGGGTTCAGCGCCGAGTGTGATCCACAGGCGGCATTTCCATCCTATGTGGCGTTTGGGCTGACACGTGAGCAGGCCGAGGGCATCCTGGATGATGTCAGAGCGGCCATAAGGCGCCTCCCCGTGCTTTTCGAGCAGCGCGAGGTGTGCCGCGCCGACCGAGAGTTCCTGAGGACGCTGGAGACACGATGACCAAGATCCGTGCTGTGTGCTTCGATGCCTTTGGAACCCTGGTCGAGATCATCGACAGGCGACGGCCGTTCCAAGCGGTGCTTCAGGGAGGGGTGCAGACGATTACGGCCGAGGAGGTCCTGACGCGGCCGCTCAGTCTGCGGGAGGTTGCCGCGAGGGTCAGCCATGAACTCGGGGAGGGCGGCCTGGCTGCACTTGAAGCGGATCTGCAGGCTGAGTGTGCCTCTGTCCGGCTGCGGCCCGAGATCGCCGAAATCTGGCAAACTCTGCGGGAGCGAGGCCTGCGCGTCGGCATCTGCTCGAACCTGGCACTCCCCTATGGAGCACCGCTTCTCTCCGCCCTGCCGGATACGCCCGACGCCGTGATCCTCTCCTACGAGGTGGGGCTGGTGAAGCCGGATCCAGCCATCTTCCGTCTGGTTTGTGACCGACTGGGGCTTCAGCCAGCGGAGATCCTGTTCGTCGGCGATACCCCCTCGGCGGATATCGACGGGCCACGGGCGATCGGCATGCCGGCGATGCTCATCTCAGGGTTCGAAACATCCATCAGGCGTGACGTCTATAAGATTGGAGAACAGTCCGGGGACATGACTGCTTCAATCGAAACAAAGGAATATGGCGTCAGTTCTCGGGATACGCCGCGCAATGCCGGAGATGTCCACGTGATCCGAGGTTCTGGCCTCGGGCGGTTGATCAGTGTTGAGGAGAGCAAGGCGCGCCTGGCGGAGATCACTGTCGATGATGACTCGACAGACTGGGCGGCATCAGAACTCTTAGGAGCGGCCGCAATGGCAGAGAGGCTTGGCGTCTCGGTCGCAACACTCGACGACTGGAGGGCTGAAGCCACAGTCATCGCCTTCCGGAACGAAGCCAATGAGTTCGTCTACCCGGCGCGCCAGTTTGATCAGTCTCAGCTAATCGAAGGGCTGGACCGGGTCGTCGGGTATTTTTCCTCCCCAGAGGAGGCGTGGGAGTGGCTGGTCACGCCCAATCTGTACACCGGGAGCACCGCACCGATCGACCGCCTGCGGTCAGAACACATCGAAGAGGTCATCCGCGCGGCCGAAGGCGCCCTCGACTTCCAATAGGGAGTTCTCAAGCGCCTCCTCGTGCAGCGTGGGAACAGCCACCTACACGCCAATCTCGACAACCTTGATCCCGACCTGCCGTCGGACCCGGGACATCGGGTAGCCCAAGGGATTGCAGACGACGGGCATCTCATGATCCCCAGCCGGCACCAGGTAGTCGAACGGGGTGTGCACATGCCCATGAATCCAAAGTCGGGTCCTGGGAAAGCGTTGCGGGTCGAGGTTGTTCACGAAGAAGGCGTTGAGAGCATCGCCTCGGAAGTCAGGATGGACCGACCCAGGAAATGGGGCGTGATGGGTGACGATGACGTCAGCCTTAGCCTGCTCCAGGAACGTGAGCTGGGCCAGATGCAGGTCGTTCCACTTGTCGACGGTCGCTTCCCGGATCTTCACAAAATCCGGGAAGCGAGCGGCCTCATGTCGGCCCATGTCATCGAGATAGGTCCAGAGCGTCGCCACCGCGAACCGGATCCCACCAATCGCGATCAGGTCGCCTCCGTCATTCGGGAAGGAGCAGCCATAGTAGTCGTGGTTGCCATTCACATGGATGACAGGCAAACCCTATTGACCCTCGATCTTTGTGAGCACTTGGTGCCGGATCTCAGGATCGGGATGCGTGTCGCCGGCGATCACCAGGACATTGGCATCGACCTCACGGGGAAGCGAGAGGCTGCCATAGACCTGGAACATCCCGTCTGGCGTCCCCAGAGGGGATGGATCCTCGCGCTCCTCAAGATGAAGATCGGAGATCAACGCAATCTTGGTCAAAGGTATATCCTGGACTGAGGCCGTACACCCATATCACGAGAGATCGTTCGGCGCCGCTATCCTCCAGGTCGACGGACTTCTTGTCAAAAGGTTAGTTATCAAAAATTTCTTGCCTGGCGGCGCCAGATTATTCTTTGAAGTTCAACTTCTATCAATGCACCGGTTAGCCTGAAAATTTCACGGCTTTTCCATAGACGTGGTGATGTGCTGCCAGCATGGGACGGCAGGCCGTTGAGACTCAAGCCCAGCAAGCACGGCAATTGAGGCCCTGGATAGCCTGCTTCCCCGCCAACAGCGTTGTGGTTGCCGAGTGCAGGGCACCAATTGCGGGCCATTTACCAGCTTATGTTTGGTGATCGTATCGGGCAGGCGAGGGCGAGCGTCCTATCACCGATTGATTGGCGTGCCCCGGCCAAGAAATGTCTCAGCCGCGGCACCCGCGATGCCAGTTGCAACATCGCATTGGCACGGGCTGATACGCCACGCGCCCGATGAATCACATCATGCCCGGTCAAGGTAAAAAATCAGTATTTGTCCAATGCCTTCATTGAGGATCGCAACGCGCCATCATCAATCCTGGCACTGATGTCTTCCGTGGAGAGTGGGAGAAGATCCCAGAAGTTACAATCCTAAGGAAGAAGGATGGGAAGAGGATCCGACGGCTGAAGGACAAGACGAGACAAATCCCAACAAGGACAACCTACGCTTCGCTCAAAGCCGAACCAGACCGTTTCGGCCCCGGGCAAGCCTGACATCGTCGCCTTCTACGAAGGGCTGGCGTTCAAGACAGGAGCGCCAGCTGCACTCCCATCACTCCTTCCCCGAAAGACACACTTCATGTCGACACGCTCCTTTACGCAGGACGAGGCTATGCGCGCACTCGTCACCCAGACCCGTAAGCGTCTCATCGGCCAAGAGGCCGCAGTCACGGCATTTGCGGCAGAGATCTGCCGGCACATCGCCCTCAGCCCGCTGCAGCGCAAGCCCGGTATTTTCCTCATTACCGGCCCGAATAGAGACGGCAACCATCTCGGGCTGCCTTCGGGCCTTGCCGCCTGCTTTAAGAGTGGCGGCGGAGTGTATGAACTTGCTGCCACCCAGAGAGACGATCTGGCCCATATTTTTGCTCCCCTCGTCGGCGGAACGCAGGTCCGCTCTCTGCTGCAGTCGGCGAGGGACAATCCTAACGCCGTGTTCGTATTGCGGGACATTGACAAAGCCCATCCTAAGCTTCTGAGGAACCTGATGTCCGCCTGGAGCCAGGGCTTCATTGAGAATGAGGGTGGCGAGAAGATCCCCCTGGCCGAGGCGATTTTCGTCCTGACCACCGAGGTGGCGCAGGAGCAGATCGGGCAGATTGCTCGCGATGAGGTGTATCCGGATCGGGTGCATGTGCAGTGCCTCAAGGCACTCCTTGATACCGGGCTCCCCGCCGCGCTCCTCAAAAGCATCGATACCGTGGTTGCCCTGAAGGCCCTGACGCCGGGAGAGGCGGTGCTGGAACACTATCGTAGCTTTGCCGAACAGGTTGCCTCCCATGGCCTTGTTCTGGAGGAGGGCGGAATCGATGGTCGGATCCTGGCTCATTCTATCGACTCATCGATCGAGCCCGATATCGAGGATGTGTGGTTGCCGCGCGATGAGCTCGATGCCCGGCTGGCACAGGCGAAGGCCGATGGCGTTCACACGGTACGGCTGGTGCTGGGCGGGGTGATCGTCACCGTCGTCCCGGTTGACAAGCCATCGGGGCAGGGGACAACCGACATCCCCACGGAAGCGCCGTTAGCGGGCTCTTCTGATGCGGAGGCGACAGGTGAGTAAGGACGTGAGCGTTCAGGACCTTCCGCTGGAGGCGCGGCTCGAGGCGCATGCGCTGCTCGATCGCCTGACGATGGATGGGCAGACCTTTTCCCCTGAGGATGCAAGACGCTTGATCGCGGTGATACCTGTCACGCCGCGGCGGCGGTTCTCGTTCACCGGCCTGTTCCAGAGCCGCGGGCCGGGCTTTCGCGGGCGGGCCCCCGGTGTCGGCGACGTGCAGTTGGACGGGGAGGGCAGGGAAAAGCGGGTGTCGTGGAACGCTGCCCCGGTTCACCGGATCGGCGGCTACCTGGTTACTCATACGCCAGGCCAGATAGAGATAGAGCTCCTGTGGATCGCAACGCGCGAGGACTTATCCGGGCAATCCTGCCAAATGCTCTATGACACTGAGACCGGAGAGCCGCGAGCCATGGAGATCTCGGTCCAGCGAACACTTACTCTATTGTTCGTCCGTCTAGCCTATGTCACCTATGTGCTCTGGAAAATGCCTGAGGAGTGACAAGCAGGGGAGGGCTTATCTGTGATTGGTTGTAGATTCGCGGATGGTTCAAGTGCTGCGGCATCTGGCGTTCGACGGAATGACGATTGGTATTCCTCGTACACCACCCGGGACGCGGGCCACACCGGTCTCGTCTTCGCCTCTTCCTATCGAGGCGAGAGCTTCCGTCGTTACAAGTGAGCCCTCCCTCTGATGAGTCCCGCTTTCCGGCAAGCCGCCTTCCAGCGGATGGCCAACTTGGCGCATGCCATCCTGCGCAGCGATATCTCGGAGATCAAAAAGCTCTGGTTCGTCGATGACGCCGTCTCCCAGATTCAGCCCCGCGAGTGGGACGCGGAGCTGGTCCGTCTCATGGAGACCATGGACTGGACCTACGCCTATGCCGATCGGCCCAGCAGCGAATCGAGCCGCAAAGAGGACCTGATCCGCAAGAGGCTCCATGCTCTGCCGCTCGAAGTGGCGATCGCGTTCCTTCATGTGGCCGGCCGCAGTTGGAGCTTCGCCTACCACCTGCTCCGGAACCACCCGGATTCCAGGAAGGCCGCAGCCTAGCCCCAAACCCGCCCTCCGGCGGGTTTTTCCATGCGCGCTCGCCTAAACCCGAAAAGAGATCTCATCAAAAATTAGGATTGCCCCCTGGCGGGTTCAAAATCCCAAGGAGAAGACGAAATGATCGACGCTCGCATCGACACCGCTATCGCGATCCTCCGCTCTCTCGAGTCCCGCCAGTACACGATCGGCCAAGCCCGCTGGCAGGCCGTCCGCGATGCCAACGAGCTGCTGGCCGCCCAGTACAAGAACACCCCCTGGGGCGTCATGGGCCTGACCACGAAATTCCTGATGCACCCCGAGGCCACCTACCTCGTGATCAACCTCTGCGAGGGCCATTATGGCTCCTCCCAGCGTGGCCGGGTTTCCCTCACCCGCGTCGGCTTCACCTACATCGACGATGAGCCCTACGCCATCGACCTCGATACGGCCGAAGTCCTGGGCGAGATGAACGAGATCGCCACCACGGCCTACGACCGCTGGAAGCCGGAGTACTCGTATACCTCGCCCATGAAGGACGCGGCCTACCACGGCTTCGTGTTCGGCTCGCCGTCCCCGCGCAGCAGCCGGACCTTCGACAAGTGGGTTCTCCCCCTGACCGGCCCGGCCCTGCAGCACGCCGCCTTCCGGCGCCAGGCCGAGTTTGCCACCGACATCCTGCTCGGCAAGGTGCCGGCGATCGAGACCCTGCTGGCCCTCGACACCGTCAATGCCGAGATCGACCAGGAGGACGACCGCCAGCAGGCCATCGTCCGTTCGGTCATCGACGAGGCGGTCGCCCAGTACGTCCCGGCTGAATGGGACGCCGAGCTCGTCCGCCTCATGGAGAGCATGGACTGGACCTTCGATTACGCCGATCGGCCCAACAGCGCCTTCTACGCGCACCGGGACCAAATCGAGCGTCGCCTCAAGGCTCTGCCGCTCGAGGTCGCCATCGCGTTCCTCCACATCCCGGCGCACATGTGGCAGTACGCCTACCGCCTCCTCCGGAACCACCCGGAGGCGCTGAAGGCTGCGGCGTAAGATTCCCGCCACGCGGAGGATTGAGCCCGAGAGGCTTCGAAATCCCCAAAGGAGCGGAGATCCCCGATGCAGTATCAGTTCTACTGGTCCCGATGGCACCTGTCCTGGGACCGGGATCCGGACGACCACTTTGGGATCGTCCATAACACGCTGGTGATCGGCCCGCTGCAGATGCGGTTCTATTCCCAGCCCAAGAAGGGGAAAGCCCCAAAGCCCTCGGCTTCCCCTCAGGCCTGACAAAAGGAAAAGGCGGCATGTCTCGCGACAGCCGCCTTTCTTTATGAGTGTCCCTCCAAATCCTACGGAGGAAAGGGGGAATTCCTCAGCCGCTCGGGGAAGTGCTTCGGCTGTCCGGCCCAAGACCGGACATTTGGAACCGCATTAGGATCCTGCTCTGCCCAAAGAGCCAGATCAATCCGCGAGAAGCCCTTCGGCCATTCCATCGCGTCCACGATCTCACGCCAGACGAGATGCTCGCTGTCTTCCAGGTTGCCCAAGGCAAGATAGTCGAGGTGGGCCACCCACATCCGAGCCAGATCATCGCTGATCTCACCCTTCCCGGCACGCTCACTAAATTGCTCGGCGTCGGTGACACGAGTATCGATAAGATCCCAGATCGCAACACGATCGCGCTCGCGCTGAATTACATCCTCAAGGCTATGCTTCCAGACATTATAGATGCCTTGAATAGATCCATAAATTCGCAAGCCCGACTTGAACTCACGTTCCTTAAACTGATCGCTCGGGATATGGTCATAGACCGAGGCAAAGAACCATTTCTTCATATCCTCATCGGCCATATCCTCACTCGGGCTTGTCGTTGGCATTCCGAAATGCGGAAACAGAGCAAGAATGGCAGGATCAACCTTCGACGCGTCCTGGGCATCGGAGAAGTCATAGCGGCGAGTAAACTTCGTCCGACGGACCCTCGGATCCGGCACTTCCTCGCCCGGCTCGTTCTCGGCGTCCAAAAGCGCCTTCGCAAGAGCGGCCTGTTCGGCCAGCTCAGCCTCATACTCAGGATCGTTCTCGACCACGGTGATCTGCACCGTCCGGGTCTCGACCGGCTTGATCTCGAACGCCGTCTCCGGCGCATCGATCTGAATGGCGTCCACGCCAAGACCACCGGCCAGGGTCGACTCCAACAGAGCGGCCGCAACCTTTGGCGCGGCCTTAGGAGGCGGAGTCGGAATACGCGCCGGCGCCGCCGTCACGGGAGAAACCGTGCCGGACGTCGTACGCGAAGAGGCGCGACGGGACTTGCGCTCTGCCGTGGACCGCAAAGACGGGCTCACGCCGCGGACAACGTCGCTCACCAGAGACGCCGTCACCCGCACCTTTGCGCGGGACTTCCTCGGCGGACGTGGATCGTTGGGGCCGTACTTACGCGGACGGCCCCGACCCCGCTTCACAGGCTCGGAGACGCTAATTCCCATCTGCGAGGCGAGTGAATTTGCAATCTCGCTGTTGTAGCGGCCACCAGGGGTGACCTGCTCGAGATAATTCTCTTGCTTCTCGTACTCGGCAATCTCACGGCGCACGATCTCGCGCGCCTCCTCAGCCACTCGGTCGATATCCGACAACCTTTCATAAAGCGATTTCTTACCGCGCTGAAGCTGGGACCGACGAGTGGTCGGACGCATGGTGCCCCAGCCAACATAATGAAAGACGGCCATAGACGGACTTCCCTGAACGGACGGGGCAGCAAAAGCTGAAAATCGATCTTTCGCTGCCAAGAAACTTGCAAAACGAATTGTACCGGATGCCCTAGGAGCTCGACAATATGAATCGCGCTCATTGGGGCAGAGAAAATTACAATTTTTTGGCCCGGCTGGGCCTAACGCGCTTTCGCGCCGACGATTTCGCTGGACGCCCGCGCTTGCGGAGATCCGGCACAGGTAAGTCCCCGTCCGGTCGTAGGTGCCTGACCAAGGCCCGCAATTTCAATTCTTGGTCACGGTCATACCGGCCGCCAGGCGCCAAAATCTCCACCTCCATCAACTGGGCGTCGATAAGCTCGATCTCCCGATCAATCTGCTCGAGATCCCTCAGATGATCGGCAACCCGCCGCCGCCGGTCAGCCACAGCGGCTATCCGAGCCTTATGGAGGCGTCGGCCGCGATCGAGAGGCCGTTCCGTGCCCTAGCGGTACTTAAAGGTCAGATCGCTCGGAGCCTTGCTCTCATTCCCGTCTGTCATTTCGAGCCTCAAATTCCATTCCGCCCAAGGGAACGCCTTTCAGCTTATCCCGGCGGAATGTCCAAAAAGATGAATCGGGCCGTCCCTAAAAAGGGCATCCCCAGGCCAAGGTACAATAATTCGCCGCGTTGGGGCAGCAAAAATAACACTCGGTTTTTGGCCGCCCAACCGCACGGCAGCGTTACAGCGTGGATCAACCGGCTTTTCCCGAAAAACGGATTTTGAAATTCCTGTGCCAAAAGTGTTGCACAGGCTTTTTAGGCCTGAGGGCTGTGCGCAACCCACCCAAGCTGGGCAGCCCCAGAATCGAGATTGGAATTACCCCTGACAAAGATGTTGCAATTCCGATCCTTCGGTCGGCGGTCAATCCGTCCGCCACTCCAGGACGACCCAGGAGGCCGCGGCCGACCTAACGAAATTTGGTCAGCCAAGGCTGTTGCACGAATTTTTCTGCCCCGCAGGGCCGAGGCGGAGCGGGTAGGGGAGGGATCCCCAGAAACCCGCTCGAAATTCCTCTGACACATATGTTGCAATCGTTCATGGTCGACGGACCCCGGCCGTCCGCCCTGCCCGATCCATGATCGCAATTTCGTCTGACCGCGTTGTTGCAATTCAATTTCAGACCGGACCGTCAGGTCCGGAAGGGTAATGGTATTAAGTCTGCCCACGATGTTGCGAAATTTTCCAGCCGGCCAGATGCGGCCTCTGGTGCCACCCACAAGGAAGTCGAAATTGCTTTGACAGGAATCTTGCAATCGCTTTCGGCCTGGTCTCCACCGGGCTCACAGCCCATGTCCGGCATTTTGAAATCTGTCCTGCCACGGATCTTGCAATTCAATCTCGCGGCCGGTGCCTAGCCGAAATCGTTGCTGTTCAACGGTTTAGAGCACGAAGCCTTTCTTATATGCGGCAGAGAAAATCCGGCTAACTAAGGCCGGATAAATACACGGAGCCTCTGGCGGCGGCCAGGACAGCCTTTGCCATGGGGATCGAATATTCATGCCCCAAGGGCGAGATAGTTGCAGACTTGGCCGAGCCTCTGCCGCCAGATCTCAAGGCAGAGAAATTCTGCAAGAGCCCGCCATACCGATCCCAGAAGGATCCTGCGGCGAGGCCACGAAATTCAGCGCAGTTGGGGCAGGATAATTCAGGTCGGGGTCTGGAATCCCGGCCGGATTGGATCCGCGGCCAGGCACAATAAATGCCAGACGCAGCAGCTCGATACCGGCCAGGACGCGGATCGAGCCAGATCGGATAACCGCGCATTTGTGCTAACACGCGCAACCCGGTAGAATGGAAAAACGTTGATTTCCCAATGATTTCAAGTACTTAGGTTCCATAACGTATCTTATGCGAATCCGCGGTGTCCGGGCCTACCCCGCTGAACCCGTTCCCTCTTGAGCCAAGCCAGATCCCACCAGCTGCGCCCCATTGCGATCGACCTGCGCCTGTCAGACCTGCCAGAGTCCATAGGAAGCCCCAGGAGCGCCTCAGACGCCGGCGAGGCTCCATCGGGCCATGACGGCACCAGACGGCCGCCAGAGGCCCGGAAATCGAGGTTTTCCCAAGAGGATGACGTCAGGTCAGCCCGATCGTACAGACGCGATCGGCCGGAGATCCCAAGGGCAGAGCCTCTAGGACGGCCCAGGAGGCCTAAAGACGGTGTTCCAGGCCCCGATCTAGCCGGACAGCCACGAAGCCCGTCAGAGGCCCGAAAATCCAAGCTCCGTAAGGGATTGAGCGGCAGCGCTTATTTTGGTCGGCGGCCTAAATCCCATAGCGGACGGAGTAGGGGTCCCCTCCCCTCGAGGACGGCTTCCCCTGGAGGCCTGCAGCGGCCCAGGACAGTCCCAAGGAGCTGACCAAGAGCCTTCCCGGAAGGACGAAGAAGCGGATCCCAGAGAGGACGGAGCTCCATGACCCGGCGCCTGGTGCTCAGGACGCCTCACGGAGCCAGAAAGAAGGCCCAGGAGGACGGTCCGATTGGATGGACGGTCGATGCCCCATCCAGGACCCGAAGAACTGCCCAGAAGCGACGGAAGATGGTCCCCGAAGTTGGACGGAGAGTCCCAGGAAGATCCAGACGGATCCCCCAGTGAGGAGCCCTCGGACAGGGCTCAAGGGTCCCAAAAAGTTGAGGGCTCAATACCGCAAACTTTATGCAGCCTCCGCTGCAGTAAATTTTGCTCGGATCCAAGATCCGTATTTCGGTCCCTGCCACACCCCCCGTTGCATCCATTCCAGACCCCAATCCGCCTGCCTTCGCAGCTTCATGAGGACGCCCACTTTCGTGACGTCTCCACCTTCGTGTCGACTGGCTTCTGAAACAGTCATGGGTGCCCTTCGGCATCCTGACTTGATGCTTCATCCCTTTCGGGCTTCGGTTGTGTGCCAGGGACAAGCTGACCAGATAATCGGGGCACAAAAAATACCCGCGAGCCGGCACCCTTCGGCACCTCTATCAGACTTCGGTCGGCCTGCGCCTTACCCCTCGTCTTTCGCTCTTCCCGACCCTTCGGTCTCGTATTTTCTCTGCCTCAACGGACCTACGGTTAGGTCTTCCACTGGTCAGAACGACCGCACCGCGGTCGCCATAGAGCGGCGTCCGGAGCTACGCCGTTACCCAATGATTTTCGGAAATCTGGCGAATTTCTTGCACTTCATTTTTGGCCATGGCTGGCCTGAGGAGATCAGAGCCTGATAGGATAGGCATCCAATCACCAAGACCCCTCATTATGTCGATCACGCCCGGCCATCTCGTCCTTAACACGCTTCAAGACCTGTCTCGTGCTGTCAGCCGGGCCGGCGCCCGTGATCCGTCGAAGGATTTTACGCGGATCATCCCGAATCCCTCGAAGGCCTACGCCCTCGGCGGCCTCGGCGTTGCAGTCGCCGGAAAAGACGCACCGGCGCCCGTTCGCTTCGGCGCAATTACAATCAACCCACGTCCCGTGGGGCCAATGATCGGGATGTCTACGGGCGTGCATCAAGCTGTCGGGCGCGCCTATGATCACCCAGGCGTACGGTTTGGTGACCGCAGTAGGGGAAGTGCTCGGCCACTATCGGCCGACGGGGCCCAGACATTTCATTTCTCCCATAGCTACCATTCGAAAACATCTCCGATCCTCGACATGATCAAAGCGGCCCGTGGCGGCCGACGATATCTCGACTCAACGGCAACCGCTCACCTCCTTTACATCGAGAGAGATGGAGCAGCCGAGAAAGTCGCGAGGGAAAAGGAATATCCAGGCTACGACCCAGACGTAGCTGAAGACCGCTTTGCGATGCTCGAGCGCGAGGCTGAAGGGCGGAGCGCCGAGGCGCAACAGGACTATCTTGAACGACCCGGCGCCGTAGAGCGCACGCCGATCAAAAACCTCTCTGATGACGAACTTGACGCCCTTGAGTTCGCGTCATTCGGCACCATCGGGGCAACTATCGACGAGCGTCGTCATTTCTGGAATGCCGTTAACGCTATCGAAAAGAGTCCTCAAGGTGACACCGTCACCATCCGATTTGCTGACCATCCGGAATGGTGGGATCTTGCGATCCAGAATCTCGATACTGCCCCAGGCGATGTCCGCTTGGCCCTTAAGGACCAGCAGCTGAACGGCGAGCCCAAGGATGTCTCAGGGAAGTACCCTACCCCGACGGCGTTCGCGATCCACCAATGGGCCGTCAATCTCCTTCCCGAAGCTCCTATAGAAATCGAACCGGGTCGGGGTGGCCGGATTCAGAATCGTATCATCGCGGAGTTGCCCTTCGAACTTGAAGGGCGTGAGCGGGTCGAAATCGTTCGTAACTTCACTGACAAGCTTGCCGAAAAAGGCCTGCCTTACTGGGCAGTCATTCATGCCCCTGATCACAATAACGATCTGCGCAATTACCACGTCCATATCATCTATTATGACCGCCCTGCTGGGCGAATGAAGGATCCGAAAAACCCTGCCGGCGGCGAATTGTGGGATTTCGAGATCGAAGATGAAAAAATTTACAAAAGCCGAAACCGGAAGAAATTTCGGCCCTTTATGCAGCCGAAGCTCCGCGAAGCAAGCGAGCAGCCATGGATACCCCAACTTCGTGAACACTGGAAAGACGTCTCCAACGACGTCATGGAGAAAGCCGGCGTCATCAAACGCTATGATGCCCGCTCCTATGAGGCCATGGGCATTGACCTCGATCCTCTGAAGCACATTCCCTCGAAAACCTTCAATAAGGAAAGAAAGGGAGAACTAACCGAGGATGGCGTCGTCCTGGCACGCCGCCAATGGCAAGTCATGCAGGACCGCTTGGTCAACGACCATGAGAAGCGAGCCCGCCATCGCCAGCGCATCCTCAAGGAAAAGACTGATAAGGCAAGACAGGTATTGGGCTCAAAAAGCCCATATAAGGACATAGCCCTCAAGGAGGTCGACCGCCTGACCAAGCTGGTCGAGCAGGCTGGATCGTTGGTGTCCACGAACGAATTGTTCCAGGACCTCGGGCGGATTGTCATTAATAGGGTTGCATCTCGTCCCAAGCTGATCATCGCGGCTGACGAAAAGAAGAATGAAAAAAGCCCGGGCCGGACCAAATCGAAACGTGGCCAAGGCCACGGTCAAACCACCCAGGCCCCTGAGGACAAGAATGGTGCGACACAGCCTGTCGGGCGGGCCGCAAAGGAGGCCATGGCATTCCTGCTGGAGGTTTACGGCCGAGGGATGCAGATCGACAAGCGTAATCAGATCGAGTTGGACGTCTCTCGCGGCCACCTGAACTCGCTCCTCAAGCGGCTCGATAACATGATCGCCGATCCGAAGCGTCATCCCCTGGATCGTCGAGCTCCCGGATTTATCGATCTGACGATTGCTGACCCGAGCGCGGATGTGGTTTCAGCCCAGAAAAAAGAAAGAGCGGAGAGGATCACTGACAGGTTGAATGCCTATGTTGAGGCTACTGTGCCAAAGATCCTCGCCGAGGTAGCTGGTACGTCCACGTCCCGGCCCGAGCCTAAACAAGAAAATATTCCACAAGGATCCACTCCCACTCGGCCAACCGTCACTCCTGCCGAGCCTGTAATGCGCAGCCCGACCTCTCCAGCTCGCGCTTCGTCTGGGGATCCGATCCCTCGGACAACGACCGATCGTGTCTCATCTCCGAGGCCATCCGATTTAAACACGGCTTCGGCCCAACTAGCCAACACGACAGCGATGCAGGCGCCAAGTGCCGCACGTCCACAAGAGCCGATCGCTCGGCCGCAGAAAACACGATTCCGGCCGGAGCCATTTTATAAGCCAAAGGAAAATGCTGGAGCGCCGGCTGCTGCACAGGCGAAAAATACTGCTCCAAGCCCAGTTAAATCGCCCGCTCCAACTCCAGCTAATTCTGCCGCTAAGGCCCCTGCTCCGAATAATTCCAGGACCGAGGCAGGAAATAAGCCGGCTGTCGCAGAAAATACCCATCAGCCATCCAAGGCACCGGTAAATAATGTGGTGAAGCCGGAAAATGCCGCGCCTGGCACAAAGCCCGTCCGCGATAATTCAGGCTCGGGGGTCTCCAAGCCAGCAACAGCTGCCCAGCCCCCGTCGGCGCCGGCAGAAGCCCAGCGCGTGGCCGCTTCTCCCGCTGACACGAAACCTGCCCAGACACAGGTACCTTCTCGCCCAGTACAAGCTCCGGCAGTTCCGTCCGCCCGACCCACAGCTCCTCAGGCCGGATCTGCGAAAGAGCCAACTACGGCTAAGGTCACATCGGCTCCAGCCGCGGTTCCGGAAAAGGCACCAGCCCCCGCGCCTGTCCAAGCCCCGCGTCCCCGTCCTGAACCCGCTCGGCCCGCACCTCGCGCGGAAGCGAGCACCGGCAAACCTGACGCTACAAAGGCGGCATCCGAGGTCAAGGCTCCTGCTCGACCTGAGAGGACCCCTGTCGCACCCAAACCGGCTTCGGCTGAATCGAGTTCTGTCAGGACACCCGGGGAACGATTTGGCGAATACTCGGACGCAAAACCTGCAAAGGAAAAGGCAGAGATCCGGGTCGGCAATCCTCTGTCACCCGTCACTCCCAAGCAGATGGAGCCGATCCGGGTCGAAGGCATAAGGCCACCGAAGAAGCCAAAGCGTCGCGACAAGGGCAGGGACGAGGGTCCGAGCATGTAATCGAAACTGCACTGATCAGTTTTCGAAGGACGCACAGCCTCTCGCCCAAATCTCTCACGAGACGGCAGGCAGAGGGCTTTCTCTTTACCTGGCAGCAGATTGCGTGCTCGGCTAAACGGGCCGGCAACTCTTTTCGTGATAAGGGATAGTGTCGTACCCAGTACTGCACACGCCCTGTCTGAAGTTTGGAAGAGATTTCAGTCAGGGCGTTCGCGTTCCAATAGTGTGCAATTGAGCCTGGCTGGTCATGATTGCCAGATGGGGTGCGCTGCATTCCCACCCACCATGCAGCTGCGAATCCTGCTCCCCGTGTGCTTCCGGTGACAAGTTATAGATCACCTTTCATGGCAGGGGGATCATACGAGCGACGGCGTCACCGTCAGGCGCAGGGAAGTGTCTCCACGGCTCACCTTCGGATGATCGAAGTTCAGGTTTCCCAGTTTCCACGACTGCAGCACCACAGTGGCCTCACCAATCGTTTTCGGCTTCACACCTCCCTTGGCAGCACGTTCAATGGTCAAGGTCTTGCCGCTCCAGTCGAGCAGGAGACGATCTTCCGGACCAAAGCCAGCCTGGTCCCACAACTCCCGTGGCAGCCGGATGACGGTGTAGAATCGATCCGAACGCTTGGCATCGGGGATCGACTTGACCACGACAGGCGCAGAGCCCGCCTGAGGCGCTGGTGCCGCGTTCCTCTTGGAGTGTCGGCTCTGACCGGATGGCTTCTTCGTCTTTGCCGCTATCGGGGCAGGCTCTGCTTGCGGACCAACCGCCTGGTCAACATCTTGCAAAAGACTAAGCTGCAGGGCCGGCGGCTCCTCAACCTCCGTCGGTTTGGTGGACGGCTTCATGGCCTCCCCGGCCGGGGCGAAAACGCTCGGGATCAGTTGCACGGCATGTGCAACCTCCCGCAGGCTTCCGCAGATCCCCTCGGTCGACTGCACCACCAGAGGCGTCAGACCCGCCATGGCCTCGATCTGCTGAGTGCCCAGAGAGACCAGCCTGCCCATCTGCTCAGCCATCAGGTCCATCGTAGCACGAAGGCCTTTCAGTTCCTCGGCCATTCCCGTTAGGGCTCGTTCGATCTCGGGTGGCAGGGCAGGGGCTGGTGCGACCTGCTGGGGGGCGCCTGCAGCTGACGGGCGGGGGGCCAGCACCGGCTTGGGGCGAAAGACCTCCTCGACGAGCGCGTCGGGTTTGCCCAAGTGGCGCGCCAGAATATCAGCGGTGTCCCTGGACCGCTTGTCCGCAGGCGGTGTCGGGCGATCTGGATGGTTCGCGGCGTCTGGCGACCGGTGATGCCGAGCCTCGTCGCACTGGCGCGGCTGCGGGGCCGCGCGGGGTTTTGCCAGACAAGCCGAACACAGATCATGGGCGCGATCGCGGGCGAGAAGCCAGCCGCGGTCCTTGAAGTAGCCCTTGACGACATCGTCACCGACGGACCTGCTCGACTCGTAGGTGTCCGTCTTGTGGCATCCCGAGCAACGGGCGGTGAAGCGGTACTTGGAGGGAGCGCCACCGGTGCGGGTGATCTGCGGCTCGAACTGACGTGCGATGCCGGGCATGTATCGTGTCCTATGCTAATCGTAACAGCTTCCTGGCCGAGAATGGGTCTCACGCCCCGGGGGCAACCGCTGACCGGAAAGCAATCGAGAGAATGCAGGAGCACATAAACCCCTGCCGGAGATTTTCCAAGCCTATGCCTGTTTGCTCGAAGGGATGTCTTTACCGCCTCCTGCTAGCTACAGGTCGTTGAAACCCATTGAGGCGCCCTGTCCCATGGCTGAGCCGATAGATCGATGATCCAGGAGGACGAGCCTGCCGAGGACAGGACTGTTGATCGTGTCTTCGTCGCCTTCGAAGGGGGCGGCGCAAAAGGGCTGGTCCACATCGGCGCCCTGAAGGCGCTTGAGGAGTACGGAGCGAATATCACTGGGCTCGCCGGTACGTCAGCAGGTGCTATCATTGCAGCCTTGAGAGCGACCGGGATGCATGCCGATGACATGGCAGATCCTATCCGTGGCACAACACTGCTTCCATTGCTTGGTCCAAAGTTTCGAACAGCAACCGACATTTTCGGTCGGGGAGGGTGGGCGCGGATTGCTGCTTTACGTTCTGCGGCGGTCGCCTTTTCCGGCCGGCGCCGGATCGCGTCAGTCAGCTTGCTGCTTCTTGCCCTGCCCGGCTCTGTGTTCGCCGCCCATGATTACGGCAAATGGGCTGTAGGATTCGCAGTAGCCGTTTGGATTATTGTTGGTGTGGTCGGAGGCCGCTGGCTGCTTAGCGGTCTGTCGAGTGTGCATACCTTTCGGGACGCTTTGCGGAAGCTATTGCAGGAGCGACTTTTCCCCACCGAGCCGGGGCGTGATGTTCTGTTCTCCGACTTCGGCGTTGATGGCCGGCCAACGTTGAAGATTGTCGCCACTGACCTGAATGCACGTCAGCTCAGGCTGTTCTCGCCCGAGCAAACACCCGATACCCTGGTTGCCGATGCTGTAGCGGCCTCAATTTGCCTTCCCGTGATCTTCCGCCCCTTTGAATTTGGATCGTCCGTGTTTCTAGACGGTGGCCTCGTGTCGAATTTACCGGCGTGGCCTTTCGATGAGGAGCGTGCTCTCGACCCCGACGCCCTGACGATTGCTGTCGAGATCATCGACACGTCCTCGACCGCTCGGGTGTCTCCGACCGGATGGCTTGGAGCTGCGGTGAAAACCGCTATCTTCGGCTCCTCCGTTCTGAACAAACGGGCTGTCGGTCGGCTCGAAGTGGTCCCGATGGAAACCCAGCTGAAGGTGTTGGACTTTGATATCGGCGCAGATGCCGCTTTGAACGCGGTGGCGGAGGCTACCAATTATGCTCGAGCCCGCATTGTGCAGCGGCTTCTGGAGGGACCTGGTGTTCTTCGAGAGGCAGCCAGGGATGTGCATGTGCTCACCCGCGCCGTGCTGAAAGAGCAGGAAAGCATTTTCGCCTCGGGGACTTTGACGGGCCGAGTACGGGTCGCACTCGCCATCAAAGAGGCCGGGTTGTACCGCTCCCTCAGACTCCGGCATGGGATCGGCTACGAGGAGCATACCGATGAGGCGATGCTGTTGCCGATG
This sequence comes from Microvirga yunnanensis, assembly GCF_025460875.1. NCBI lineage: Bacteria > Pseudomonadati > Pseudomonadota > Alphaproteobacteria > Hyphomicrobiales > Methylobacteriaceae > Microvirga > Microvirga yunnanensis. Next base: position 2,621 of record NZ_JAMXFI010000084.1, on the reverse strand, counting down.
GAAGGTTCGCTTGCCGGCCGAACCTGGTTGGGACGAGAGCCCACCTTTACAGAAATCGTCCAGGTGGCCGGGTTATTTTATGATGCGGAAGGTACGGAAATTCTTCCAGGTCCAGCGAACCGGCAGCGCCGACGCCTGGTATGGCCGGAACTCGCATGGTCACTGTGCGTTCCGGTGTTCACGGCTGAGCAGGATGAGCCCGCCTTTGTCGTTGTCGTGGAGGGCGAGGAGCGGGTGGCCGAGGAGGCCTCGGACCTGGAGAGCGTCATCAACTTGCTCTCTGAGGGAATTAACACCATATTTGAAGAGCCGCTTAAGCGGTTAGCAAGGCTTGGTTATTCATGGGCGTGAAAATCCTTCGTGGCGCAACCGCCGCCAGATCCGCGGGCTCAACTGGCCAGCGCAATACACTCGACCCGAGCTTCGTTGAACGGGTGCGCGCGAAAGCTGCTGCCAGCAGCCGGACGCTTACGGCCAAGGCGCAGCGGATTGTTGAGGAGCATGATCGCAATCTGGCCCGGATTACGGATCCGAAGCTGAAGGCGAGTGCTCTGAAGCGGTAAGGGTGTTCCTCAGCTATCCTTATAATATAACATTTTGCATAATTGTAATTTTGACAAGAAGTCTGTAACCGCTGCCGTGGCCGGGCCTCCTTCAGGAGGAACTCATGCGGACCAACCAGTGGCCATCCCAGCTGTGGCCCTAAGCCCTTGCAACGGAACTTGGGCCCGCGGCCGGCACGATCGACACCTACACTGATGATCTCAATTGCCATCTCGCCTAGCTGAGCGAGAACCGCTACTCCGCCCAATTGGTATGCCCCGCCGCAAGAACCCGCAATGCCATCTCGCCTGCTGTTCGGGCTGCCTCGAACCCTTCTGGTGTCGGCTCGAATGACTCCAGCGGAAGAAAGCCGTCAACACCTCCCAGCAGGACGAGCGTGATCGGCCCGTCCGGATGATCCTGCTCCTGTACAAGGGAGAGCATGAGGCCGCCGATCTCTCCGAAGGCATGCTTCTCATCAAAGTGGAGTGTCTTCGTCTCCGCACGCTGGGGAAATGCAATGACCTCTGCCATACCTAGTCCTCTCCACCTGCTCCACGGATCTCAGCATCTCCAAGCCATCTCTGGGCTTCTTCAAGACTACCAAATGTATGCTCAAGTTCGGTGAACGGAGCAGGCCTCTCTTCAGGAGGCAAATCGAGCAGGAGTTCTGCCGTCCAGGTCGCGTCATCTGTTCTGCCGCTTTGGACCAAACTGGCGATAATCACTCCATGGAGCAGCACGTCATAGCTGCCTGGAGCTAGCCGGGAGAGTTTGTAGGCCATTGTGAACCTTCTGGAGAGGACAACGACAGCAGCGCAGCAGGACAGCAGGATGTAGTGGGCCGTGCCCCCAACAGTAGCTCTACTCAGCACAGGGGTTCTGAGGCAAGCCTGCGCGAGTTGAACCTCATCTATTCAACATCGGGAGGTTAACCTGCAGCGACTGCGCGAAGACAACACGGCGCTCGCGGATCTGGTGAATGAGTTGGCAGCCCACTTGGCACAGCCGCTCCCGCCGGAGCCGCCGTTTCAGGTCATGGTGGATGTAACAACCCTACAGGGTCGGGTGTATGCCATGGCTCGCAGGGTCAGGAGCATGAAGCAGGTGATCCGTGACAGAAGCCTGCAGCAGGCACTCGCAGCCGACTTTGCTATGCAAGAAAGCAAGATTGAAGTCTCAGGATAGCACCATTGCATGTCTGGGCGGAGTGGGTTCGTGACCTCGCCTCGTCTTACGGATACTCGCCTTCCAAGGTAAATCCGGCCTTGAGCAGCACTTGGTAATGCTGGACCTCACCGTTCTCTACCTGCCCACGGGTTTGCACCACCTCGAACCAACGCAGATTGCGCAAGGTCTGGTCGGCACGCTTGATTGCCGTTTGGATGGCATCCTCGATGCTGCTCGTCGATGAGCCCACCAGTTCAACCACTTTGTAGACGTGATCCGACATTCTACCCTCCTGGCTTCTCTCCAAAATCACAGGTAGGGCAGAGGATCTCATCTGCGAGGCCGTCGCGCACTCGGCGGTCGTGTGAAACAAGGATCAGGAACAGCGCCGCTGCTGACGGAGATCAGTGGTCGAGGTGTTCCCATAGGTGTGAGGGAGTAGCCGCTCAAAGCTGTTACGAACAGTGCCGTAGCACTCGCAGGAGGCGCCTTCCAGCCTGGTACGGTCCATCACCGTGATTACACCCCTACCCTGCTTGATGAAGCCTGCTTCCTGAAGCGATCGGGTGATGCTGCTGACGGTGGAGCGCTGTACGCCCAGCATGTCGGCCAGGAACTCATGGGTGAGCGGCACGGTGTCCCGGGTACTGTCAAGTTGGCGAGAGGCGGCGATCTGTGGCACGGTCTTGGGCATGAGCACGACGTCCAATCCGTACCGCGGCTACCGCTATCCGGCCGAAATCATCAATCAGGCCGTCTGGTTGTATCACTGCTTCAGCCTGAGCCTGCGCGAAGTTGAGCTGATCCTGGCGGCGCGAGGCATCATGGTCAGCTACGAGACCATCCGCGAGTGGGGCCTGCGGTTCGGACGGACCTACGCCAAGACGCTCAAGCGGCGCCGGCCGCAA
>NZ_JAMXFI010000083.1:0-33683 GCF_025460875.1 Microvirga yunnanensis | reverse complement strand
CGCACGGGGCCGGCGGGCGCGGGCGCAGCCGCGACCGGCGCGGCGGGAGCGGAGGCCTGCGGGGCCCGCGCCGGCGGAGGCGCCGCCGCGGCGGGCTGGCCGCCGGTGCGGATCATCTCGGCGATGGGGTTGCGGGGCTTCGGCGCGGCGGCCGGCGCCGCCTCGGCCACGGGATGGGCGGCGGCCTCGTGGGGAGCGGCCGCCTGTGCCGCCTCGTCGGCCGGCCTGGAGCCGGGACGGGCCGGCGGAAGGGGCCGGGAGACCTCGGGCCGGGAGACCTCGGGCCGGGAGACCTCGGGCTCGATGTCCGGCCCCGGCGCCAGCACGACCTCCCGGGTGGTGAAGAGCGGCGCCGGGTGGCGGCTGCTCTGCAGCGCCAGGGCGTTCCAGGCGATCATGCCGCCGCATCCGGTCAGGAAGAGGGCGGCCAGGATCTGGCGCGGATGCGCGACCATGAAGGACGCCGCCCTCTCGCCGATCCCGGGCTTGCGCGGCGGCTTGGCCGCGCGCTTCTGGGTCGGCCGGGCCGGAGCCTTCCGGCGCACGACGGCCGGCAGGTCGAGGTCGTCATCGGGATGGTCGACAAAAGCTTCACGCAAGGCAGTCGTTTCCGTCTTCGAAGATGGATGTCGTTCTGGTCTTCACGTCCCGCAAGGCAAGGCGTCGAGGCACCGTTTTCTGTCTTTCTCGGGGCAAAGCCTGACAGAGCCGGTTTAAGCGAAACCTAATTGCTTCGGCCCCGCAGCCAAACCCGGTCCATGCCGGAGGCGCCGGCTCGGCCGGACCATCGGGCTCAGGGAATTTCCGCTTTGATTCCAAAGCTTTGCCGAAGCGCCAGCCTGGCAAGATTTCGTTCATCCTGTTTCCGGATTCTTGGCGCGCCTCCCGGGCGCTGTCCGGCGAACTCCGTTATGATGCTGCATCGATCCTCGTTTCAGCACCCGACCGGCCTATGTTCTCGATCCTCCGTTTCATCCTCATCGTCGGGGCCATCTTCTACTACTCGCCCGTGCGCCGGCACGGCGAGGGAGGGGCCGATCTCCAGGCCCTCCTCGCCCCGAAGGCGAGCGAAGCCGCTCCCGAAAGGGCGACCGCAGAGGGCCGGCCCGGACATCTCGAGACCGTCTGGAAAGCCCTTCCCGACAGCGCCAAGCAGGCCGTGGTCGACAAGATCCTGACCACGTCCGGATTCCCCACGGCGGCGCCCGCCAAGCCATCCGACATCAAGCCCTCCGACACCAAGCCCTCGGACACCCTGCGCCCCGAAGATCGCGCACCGGCTGCGTCCAAGCCTCGCACGTAAAGGCGTCACCCTCGGTCGCCAAACCGCCCGGCGATGATTATATGTCCGGCAGACACCGCAGGACCGCCATGCTGCCGACCATCGACGACATCGTTTCCAACTTCGAGCTGCTGGACGAGTGGGAGGAGCGCTACCGCTATCTCATCGAGCTCGGCCGGCTCATGGAGCCCCTGCCCGACGAGGCGCATAACGACGTCAACAAGGTGCAGGGCTGCGCCAGCCAGGTGTGGCTCCAGACCGACCTCGACCGCCAGGATGGCGATCCGGTCCTGCATCTGCGCGGCGACAGCGACGCCCATATCGTGCGCGGCCTCGTGGCGCTCCTGATCTCCCTCTACAGCGGCAAGACGGCCGCGGAGGCTCTCGCGACGGACGCGCTCGGGCTGTTCAAGGAACTCGGCCTGTCGGAGCACCTGACGCCGCAGCGCTCCAACGGCGTGAGATCCATGGTCGAGCGGATCCGCCGCGACGCCCAGATGGCCCTGGCGGCCACCTGAAGGCGATCGGGACAGCCCGCCGGTGCGAAGCGCGACGCCTGTCCGGTTCGAATGATCCGGCGCTGATACCCTCCACGCTGATACCCTCGACGCTGTCATCACCGGGCTCGTCCCGGTGATCTCGATATGATGAAGCGCGGCGTTCTTCCGGATCGGGATGGCCGGGACGGGCCCGGCCATGACGTCGGAGGGTGTTCGCACCGGAGCGTGTCACCTCTCCCCGTCATCACCCGCTCACACCACCCTCCCCGTCACCACCGGGCTCGTCCCGGTGATCCCGCTTGTCCGACGCGCGGCGCCTTTCGAATCGGGATGGCCGGGACAAGGCCGGCCATGACGTCCCAGTGGGTGGCGGGACGGGTGCGGAGCCCGACAGGGCTTCTCACACCCGTCCGCCGTCGATCACCACCGCCTGCCAGGCGCGGATGCCCCGGGACGCCGCCGGACCGCGGGCCGAGGCCTCGATGCCGTAATGCTCCGCGAGCCGCGCGAGGGCGAGGCGCACGACCACCTTGGCCGAGCGCGCCGGCCACCGGCGCTCGCGCTCGATCTGCTCCAGGCCTTTCAGGAAGCCGCACAGGTCGAGCAGCAGGTCGCTGAAATCGCCCCCGAGGGCGTCGAAGGCGTTGCGCAGGCGCTGGCGCGCCGCGACCATCCGGTCCGTGGCCTCACCCGGCGCGGCCGGGCCGGCGCTCGCCGGCAGCCCGTCGAAGCGCGCCGTCACGCCCGGCAGGAGCCCGGCCAGCGTGATGTCGGTCCGCAGGCGCTCGCCCGCCCGATAGGACGCCTCGTCGATCAGCGGCTCGCCGTCGCGGCCCTTGCGGCGGCGCAGCCAGTCGAGCGGGCTCTCCTCGGAATCGACCCGCACCCGCACGGGTCCCGCGTCAGTCGCCACGGTGGCGAGTTCCGTGTCGTGGTGCTGGTGCAGGAACGCCGTCCCGGCCTCCGGGGCGGTCAGGCGGCGCAGATGGGCCTCCCCGGCGGCGGTCCGCGCCAGAGCCCTGCCTCCGGAGGCCGACATGTCCCAGCGGGCGAGATCGTGACGCACGAGGGCATCGGCGGCCGTGGCCGCGAAGCGCCCTGCCCCCACGGAGATTCCGGAGCGCCGCCTGTGGACAAGCACCGTCGCGGCATCGGTCGGATCCGCCATGGCCCGGGTCTCCGGCTGCCCAAGCGCGGTCAGGAGCCGCCAAGCCTCCCGGGGCAGATCGACACCCGCAGGCTCTCCGCCGGCCGCTGCGGTCCGCCGGGCCTTCCTGCGTGAGCGCTTGCCCGGGCGGATGCTGTCCGAGGCCGGAATCCTTGGTGCTGCAATCGACTCATGAACCTCATCGGGATCGTCAATGTTCATGTTTTGTTCCTATAAACACATCAACGAGGGGCTCTCTCCCTCAGGCCCCGATGGTGGGAGCATATCCCTAGTTGTCAACGCGGATCCAAATGTGTTGATAAGAGTGAGGATAACACGGACGGGGCCTCTCCCGACCGCATGAATGCCGCAAAGGGTCCCTCGCCCGGGACGGCGAGAGACCCGGCCGGCGTCAGGCGGCGGGGCTCGTCGCCAGGGACCCGGGATCGGAGCCCCGGGCGAAGGCGAATCCTTCGTCGGCCCAGCCGGTCATCCCGCCCAGCATCAGCTTGACCGGGCGCCCGAGCCGGGACAGCGCCAGAGCCGCCCGGTCGGCGCCGTTGCAGTGGGGACCGGCGCAATAGACCACGAACAGGGTGCTGGCGGGCCAGACGGCCATGCGCTCGGCCGACATCTCGCGATGGGGGCAATGGAGCGCGCCCGGCACATGGGCGCGCGCGTAGGCCTTGGGGCCGCGCACGTCGAGGAGCACGAAGTCCACGATCCCGGTCGACAGGGATTCGTGCACGTCGGCGCAATCCGTTTCGAACGCGAGACGATTGGCGAAATGCTCCGCCGCCCGGGGCGGAGCGGGGGCCGGAATGGCCGCGACGGGGCTCGTTGGCATGGCAACCTCCTGTGGAAAAGCCGTAGCCAGAGTTCCGCGAAAGCGTCATGGTGGGAAGTGGCGCACTTGCCAACAGGCGTAAACATCATGCCAAACCGACTCGTCGTCGCCCTCGCCTACGATCGTCTGAGCACTTTCGAGTTCGGCATCGCGGTCGAAGTCTTCGGCCTGCCCCGGCCGGAAATGGGCCCGGACTGGTACCGCTTCGCGGTCTGCGCCATCGAGCCCGGCCCCCTGCGGGCCACCGGGGGCTTTCAGATCATGGCGGATGGCGGGCTCGAACTGCTCGAGGAGGCCGGCACCATCGTGATTCCCGGCTGGCGGGGCCCCCATGCGGAGCCGGTTCCGGCGGAACTCGTGGAGGCCCTGAGGAGAGCCCACGGGCGAGGCGCGCGCCTCATGTCGATCTGTTCCGGCGTCTTCGCTCTTGCCGCGACGGGGCTGCTGTCGGGCCGGCGCGCCACCACCCACTGGCAACATGTCGAAAACCTCTCGCGGCTCTACCCGGACGTCACCGTCGAGCCGGATGTTCTCTACGTGGACGAAGGCCGGGTGCTGACCTCGGCGGGCAGCGCGGCGGGCATCGATCTCTGCCTGCATGTGGTGCGGGCCGATTTCGGTCCCGAGATCGCCAACCGGCTCGCCCGGCGCCTCGTGGTCCCGCCCCATCGCGAAGGCGGACAGGCGCAGTTCATCGAGCATCCCGTGCCGCCGGCCCGCGAGGGTCTGCGGTTCGCGCCCCTGTTCGACCGGATGCGGGCGCGCCTCGCGGAGGAGCAGCCGGTCGCCGCGCTCGCGGCGGAAGCCGGCATGAGCGTGCGCACCTTCCTGCGGCGCTTCAAGGCCGCGACGGGCCTGCCGCCGGGGGAATGGCTGCTCGCGGAGCGCCTGGCCCGCGCCCGGGACCTGCTCGAATCGACGGGCGAATCCATCGAGGCCATCGCGGGAGCGACCGGCTTCGGGTCCGCCGCGACCCTGCGCCACCATTTCAGGACGCGGCTCGGCACGAGCCCGGCGGCCTATCGCGGCCGGTTCGCGCCCGAACGGGCGCGCGCGGCGGATCCTCACGGCTCAGACAAGCAAAAAGCCGCCCGGGGGGCGGCTGATGGGGGCGCGGAGGCGGCCCGCTGAGAGCATCGGACGGGACCCAGAGGGCCGCGTCAGAGGCTCTCGTCCCGCCCCGTCATCACCGGGCTTGTCCCGGTGATCCCGATTGTTGGGAACGCCGCGCTCCTCCGCATCGGGATGGCCGGCACAAGGCCGGCCATGACGTGGGGAGGGTGTTCGCACGGCGCGCTAGCTGCTGCTGCGCGAGGACCGGCGCTTCCGGCGCTGCTGGCCGAGGCCCATCTCCTTGGCGAGTTCCGAACGGGCCTTGGCGTAGTTGGGAGCCACCATCGGGTAATCGACGGGCAGGGCCCACTTCTCCCGGTACTGCTCGGGGGTCATGTTGTACTGCGTGCGCAGATGGCGCTTCAGCGACTTGAACTTCTTACCGTCCTCGAGGCAGACGATGTAATCCGGGGTCACGGACTTCTTCACCGGAATGGCCGGCTTCGGGGCCTCGACGGGCGCTTCCACGGTGCCGCCCCCGACACGCAGAAGAGCCGAATGAACGTCGTTGATCAGCGTCGGCAGATCGCCCGAAGGAACAGAATTGTTGCTCACATAGGCAGAAACGATATCTGCAGCCAACTCAATGTAGTTCGAAGCAGCGATGTTGTCGCTCATTTTGATTTTCTTCCTTTCCGGCTCTTTAGAATGACTCAAAGAAGCATTTCAGCCTACAATTGAGCATTCTTGTCTGAGGCAATGCTTGCCTCTTCCTTGAGCCGCACCGTACTTGCACAGAAATCGTGCTCGCTCGTCCAAGTATGGCAAATCCAGCGCCTTTGCAAGATGTGCAAAAGGAAAACTTTGGAAAACTTCGTATCAACTTCCACTATGCAATAAACCTGCGCTGAACAGTTAATGGGTTCCGACGCAGTTTAAGGCTTTCGTCACAGAATTTTTATCGCTCCGATCTGAAGAAGTAACTAGAAAGGCGCCCGCTTTTGCGCCGGGCGGGCGCCCGGCGGCGCAAACGGGACCCGGCATGGGAAATTGTCGTTATCTGTGCATAATCCCGCCTCTTGATGATTTGCCCGGACGGTTTCATGAACATCGAACGCCTCGCCACTCGTCCCCTGCCCGCCGCGCCGTCGGTCCCGGCGCGACCGCACGTCGTCGACGTGCACGGGATCCGGGTCCATGACGATTACGCGTGGCTGAAGGCGGAGAACTGGCGGGACGTTCTCAAGGACCCGTCCGCCCTCGACGGATCCATCCGGACCGTCCTGGAGCAGGAGAACGCCTACGCGGCCGCGGTCTTTGCCGGAACGGAGGAGCTTCAGGCCCGGATCGTGGCCGAGATGCGCGGGCGCATCAAGGAGGATGATTCGACCGTTCCCGAGCCGGACGGGCCCTTCGCCTATTTCACCCGCTTCCGGGAGGGCGGACAGCATCCCCTGGTCTGCCGGCAGCCCCGCGACGGCGGTTCCGAGACGATCATGCTCGACGGGGACAGGGAGGCGGAAGGCCATCCCTTCTTCGACCTGGGCGCGGCGGACCACTCGCCGGACCACCGGCTCATGGCCTGGGGGGCGGATCTCAAGGGCTCGGAGTATTTCACGATCCGCGTGCGCGATCTCGACACCGGCACGGACCTCGAGGACGCGGTGCTCCAGACCTCCGGGGGCGCCGTATGGCTCAACGATTCGTCCGGCTTCTACTACGTTGAGCTCGACGAGAACCACCGCCCTGTGCGGGTCAAGCGCCATCGTCTCGGCACCGGGTCCGAGCAGGATCAGGTGGTGTACGAGGAACAGGACCCGGGCTTCTTCGTGAAGCTCGGGGTCACCCAGTCGAACGCCTTCGTGCTGATCGAGGCCAGCGACCACGAAACCTCGGAGATCTGGCTGCTCGACCGGGCCGATGCCTCGGCGTCGCCCCGGCTCGTCGAGCCGCGCACGCCCCGGCTGAAGTACGATGTGGAGCATCACGGCGACCGCCTGATCATCCTGACCAACGCGGACGGGTCCGAGGATTTCAAGATCGTCACGGCTCCGGTCGCGACGCCCGGACGCGCGTTCTGGACCGACCTCGTGCCCTACCGGCCCGGCACCATGATCCTGTCGGTCGTGGCGCTCGCCCGCTATCTGGTGCGCCTCGAGCGGGAGAACGCCAATCCGCGCATCGTGCTGCGGGACTTCGCCACCGGCCGGGAGGAGAAGGTCGCGTTCGCCGAGGAGGCGTATTCGCTGGGCTTCTCGGCCGGCTACGAGTTCGACACGGTCGTCATCCGCTACCACTACTCGTCCATGACGACGCCGAGCGAGGTGACCGACTACAACCTGCGGACCGGCGAGCGCGTCCTGCGCAAGCGCCAGGAGGTGCCGAGCGGGCACAACCCGGCCGATTACGTGACGCGGCGGCTGTTCGCGACGGCGCCCGACGGCGAACAGGTCCCCGTCTCCCTGGTCCACCGGCGCGATGTGGCGCTCGACGGCTCCGCCCCGTGCCTGCTCTACGGATACGGCTCCTACGGCATGTCCATGCCCGCGGGCTTCCGCACCGGGATCCTGTCCCTGGTCGACCGGGGGTTCGTCTATGCCATCGCGCATGTCCGCGGCGGCACGGAAAAGGGCTGGCGCTGGTACATGGACGGCAAGCGCGAGAAGAAGCCGAACACGTTCACCGATTTCATCGCCTGCGGCGAGGCTCTCGTCCAGGCGGGCTACACAGCCCGCGGGCGGATCGTGGCCCATGGCGGCAGCGCGGGCGGCATGCTCATGGGGGCCGTGGCCAACCTGGCGCCGGCCCTGTTCGCCGGGATCATCGCCGAGGTGCCGTTCGTCGACGTGCTCAACACCATGCTCGACAGCGACCTGCCCCTCACCCCGCCGGAATGGCCCGAATGGGGCAACCCGGCCGCCGACGAGGCGGCCTTCCGGACGATCCTGTCCTACTCGCCCTACGACAATGTGAGGCCGCAGGCCTATCCGGCGATCCTGGCGCTGGCCGGGCTCACGGACCCGCGGGTCACCTATTGGGAGCCCGCAAAATGGGTCGCGCGGCTCAGGTCCACCATGACCGGGGGCGGCCCGGTCGTGCTCAAGCTCAACATGGAGGCGGGCCATGCGGGCGCGGCCGGCCGGTTCGACCGCCTCGAGGAGGTCGGCCTCGCCTATGCCTTCGCGATCCGATGCGTTCAAGGGTTCCAGAATTGATCCGACGCGCTATGTGAAAACGTAACACGGACGGGAGCGCGGCGCGCCAAGCCGCAGAGCGTGCACAGTGACCTTGAAAGTAACCGACAGATGACCGAGCGCGGCAGTTTGACCGTTGAAGACGTCTTGGCCCCGCGCGAGGGCGACGGGCAACGCGTCGCGGAGCTCGAGACCCGGCTGGCTCAGGCCGAGGAGGCGCTGCGGTCGAGCAACATGAAGCTGAGGATGGCCCTCGAGATCGGCCGCCTCGGCGCCTGGGAGCGGGACCTGGAATCCGGCGAGGTGACCGGCACGCCGGCCTTCAGGCTGTATCTCGGGCTTCCGCCCGAGGCGAAACTCACATACGCCGACCTGCAGGCCATGTTCCATCCGGCCGACATCGAGCGCATCAACCAGGCGATCGCCTATGCGCTCCGCACCCGGACGGATTTCAACATCGAGCATCGCATCCTGAAACCGGATGGAAGCATCGGCCACGTCCATGTGCGCGGCGGCATCGTCTTCGAGGGCACCAAGCCGGTCCGCTTCGTGGGCGTCCTGCAGGACATCAGGGAGCGGCAGAGGCTGCGGGAGGAGATGGACCAGGCGCAGCGCCGTCAGGAATTCCTCCTCAAGCTCAACGACCAGATCAGCAGCATCGACGACGAATACGAGATCATGGAGATCGCGTCGCGCAACGTGAGCAAGCTCCTGAAGGTCGACACGGCGGGCTACGGCGAGGTCTACGAGGATCGCGGCGTCATCATCGTGGAGCGCGAGTGGTCCTGGGGGCTCATCACCAACGAGGGCAAGGTCGAGAAGATCGACCGGCATGCCGGCCCGATCATCGAGGCTCTCCGGCGCGGGGAGCCCGCCATCATCAACGACGTGCGAAGCGATCCCCGCCTCGACGACCCGGCGCTGCAGGCCCTCTACAGCACCATCAATGCGCGCGCGGGCTTCCTCGTGCCCATTCACAAGAACGGACGCTTCATCGCCGAGTTCTACGTCTATTCCTCGACTCCCCGCGACTGGACGAGCGACGAGGTCGCCCTCGTGGAAGACGTGGCGGAGCGCACGTGGCTCGCCATCGAGAAGGTCCGGGCCGAGACGAAGCTCCGCGAGATCGAGGCGCGGTTCAAGCTCATCGCCGAGTCGCTCCCGGCGCTGGTCTGGATCGTCAAGCCCAATCTCGAACTGACCTACACGAACGAACGCTGGGTCGCCTATTCGGGCCTGCCGCCCGAGGAGGCCCCGGGACACAGCTGGACGGCGGCCATTCACCCGGACGACTGGGTGAGGATGACCGAAGAGCTGAAGCCCGTCATGGCGAACGAGACACCCTATACGACGGAGGTGCGCTACCGTTCCAAGGAGGGCGATTACCGGTGGCACATCATCCGGGCCGCCCCGGTGCACAATGCCGCCACGGGCGAGTTCAAGGGCTGGGTCGGCACGAGCGTCGACATCCACGACCTCAAGCTGACCGAAGCGGCCTTGCGGGTCAGCGAGGAACGCCTGGCGCTGGCCCAGCGGGCGGCCGGGATCGGCGTGTTCGACTGGGACGTCCCCTCCGGCAAGGTCACCTGGACCGAGGAGCAGGAACGCCTGTTCGGCCTGGACAAAGGCACCTTCGGGGAGGACTTCTCGAGCTGGGAGGCCGCGGTGCTGCCGGACGACCTGGCGCCCTCCAACAAGGCCATCGGCGAGGCGCTCGCGCGCCACGACCCCGAGATCAACCTGGCCTATCGCATCCGCCGTCCCGACGGCACGGTCCGCACCATCGATACGATCGCGCTCTTCTTCTACGACGACAAGGGCGCTCCCCTGCGCATGGTCGGCGTCAATATCGACATCACGCGCTACAAGGAGGCGGAGAAGCGCCAGAACCTGCTCATCCGCGAACTCCACCACCGGGTGAAGAACACCCTGGCGACCGTCCAGGCCATCGTGGGGTCCACGGCGCGCACGGCGTCGAGCATCGACGAATTCTACCAGGGCTTCGTCGGCCGCATCGTGTCACTGGCCCGGACCCATAATCTCCTGACCGAGGACCTGTGGCAGAAGGCGGCCCTGGACGATCTCGTCCAGACGGAACTCGGCCCTTACGAGGACGAGGCCCGCAACCGCATCACCATCGAGGGGCCGCCTCTGGAACTGCCCTCCGAGGCGGCGGTGCCGATCGGCATGGCGATCCATGAGCTGACCACGAACGCCGCCAAGCACGGCGCCCTGTCGACCTTCGGCGGGCAGGTCGACGTGCGATGGGGGATCGTCGACGGGGAGCGCCCGATGCTGCACTTCACCTGGGTGGAGCATGGCGGGCCCCGCGTGGGAAAACCCACCCGTCAGGGCTTCGGGACGCGCCTGCTCCAGCGCGTGCTGGCCGCGCAGCTCCAGGCCGAGGTGTCCATGGAGTTCCTCGAAGAAGGCCTGCGCTTCTCCATGCGGATGCCGATCCCGACCGGCCATCCGACCTTCGACCCCGGCATGTAGGGGCTCCCATGCTGCTCGATGCGAAACGCTCCCACCTTCTCGTCGTCGATCTCCAGGCCCGGCTCATGCCGGCCATTCATGACGGCGAGACCATCCTGCGCAACGTCGACATCCTGTTGGAGGCGGCCGGGCGCCTGAACGTTCCCGTCACGGTGACGGAGCAGTACCCCAAGGGCCTCGGCGCCACCGTGCCGCCCGTGCAGGAGGCGCTGCCGCCCGAGGCGGTCACCCTGTCGAAGACGACCTTTTCCGCCGGCCGCACCGCGCCGATCGCCGAGCGGGTCGCCACCTTGCGCGGCAGCGGCCGCAATCAGCTCGTGGTCTGCGGAACCGAGGCTCACATCTGCGTGCTGCAGAGCGCCCTGGAGTTCCGAAACACCGGCCTCGATGTCTTCGTGGTCGCGGATGCGGTGTCGAGCCGCTCGCCCCACAGCGTCGCGGCCGCCTGCGCGCGCCTGCTTCACGCGGGCTGCCATTGGGTGACGACGGAGATGGCGGTCTTCGAATGGATGGAAGCGGCCGCGACGGACGATTTCCGCGCGCTCTCGGCCCTCTTCAAGGAGCCGACGGGTTCCCCTCGCCGCCCGCCGCGATGAACTCCTTCAGCTCGTCGAGGGACTTGAAGCGGAACACCCCGCTCGGGGTCTGCGCCTCGATGGAGCCGTCCGAGAACATCACGTATCTGTTGTCGCCGGAATTGTACGTCCCGACGACCACGGGAGGACGCTCCTCATCGGAGGCGGCCTCGTCGTCCGGCTCCTCGTCCCGGCCGGCATCCGCCGTCTCTGCGGGCTCCCGGTCGTGCTCCGCTTCGTCGCCGGCGACGACGGGTTCAGCGAGCGGCTCCTTCGGCGCGACCGGTTCGTCGAGATCCCGCGGTTCGAGCACGCGCTCGTCCAAATCGCGCTGATAGAGGTCGGCGCCGTCGACGACCCGCGGCTCCTCGTCCGTGTCGCGGTCCCGGTCCGCCAGGAGAAAATCCGGCACCTTCAGGTCCGGCTCGTCCCCGTGGCGGTCGGGCACCGGAGCCGGGCTCGTCCGGAGCGGAAACGGGACGACGGGCTCGGCCACCCGCGGCTCATCGGGCCACGCCGCGACCCGGACCTCGTCCTTGGCCGCGTCCCGGGCTCCCTCGTCCTCGAAGAGCGGAAGGGTGGGCTGGGCTTCATCGGGCCGCTTGTCCTCCTCGGCCTCGGCGGTCGCCGGACCGGCCGCGAGGCCGCCGGCGAGCACGGCCGGTGAAGGATCCCGCGAGGACGTCGAAGACCCTGGAAGCGCGGCCTCGGCGACGCCGCCGCGGAGCTGCGACAGCCGGGCCTCGATCGTCGCCAGCTTCGACACGGCGGCCGTGATCCCGAGCAGGAGCGCGCCGCTCGCCGCCATGCCGCTTCCGGCGATCACCATCGTCCAGCCGCGCTCGACCAGAACGATATCCCAACCGAAGAACGCAGTGAGAAGCCCACCTACGATCATCGCCAGAGCGAGGGCCAGAAGAGCGATGATCATGCCGTCTCCATCATACGCAAACCGAGAGCATCGGACCCGAGAGTGGAGGCCACTCGTCAGGCCGGTCCGATGCTCCTCCCTATCGATCGGCGGGCTGCGGGACGTGGAAGACATGATCCACCGGCCCGCGCGGCACGCCAGGACAATCAAGGCAAAGCTATGCTTCTATAGGCAAAAGACAACCGGCTGGGAAGCTTGAGCAGAAAAAAGTCCGGAGCTTGGCCGTTGCTCTCGGGCCCATGGCGCTTTAACTAACGCCTGAGGCGCATCGTGCGGATCCGAAGGGCCGCGTCGGGCGATGCGCAGTTCCAAGCGGGGCATCGAACGGATCCCGGGAGTGATCGTCACTGCCGGGTTCGATGCTCCGGGTCGCTCACTCCAAAGGAGACGCCGATGTCGTTCACTCTGCCCGAACTGCCTTACGCCTATGATGCCCTGCAGCCCTACATGTCGAAGGAGACCCTGGAGTTTCACCACGACAAGCATCATGCGGCCTACGTCAACACCGGCAACAACCTGCTGAAAGGCACGGAATTCGAAGGCAAGAGCGTCGAGGAGGTCGTGAAGGGCTCCTACGGCAAGAACCAGGCTCTCTTCAACAATGCCGGCCAGCACTACAACCACATCCACTTCTGGCTGTGGATGAAGCCCAATGGTGGCGGCGCCCTCCCGGGCAAGCTCGAGAAGAAGATCGTCGA
The DNA here is from genome assembly GCF_025460875.1 of Microvirga yunnanensis. Classification (NCBI taxonomy): domain Bacteria; kingdom Pseudomonadati; phylum Pseudomonadota; class Alphaproteobacteria; order Hyphomicrobiales; family Methylobacteriaceae; genus Microvirga; species Microvirga yunnanensis. The sequence goes on along the minus strand of NZ_JAMXFI010000083.1, from coordinate 20,960 downwards.
GGACCTGGGCTCCGTCGACAAGATGAAGGAGGACTTCATCCAGGCCGGCGTCGGCCAGTTCGGCTCGGGCTGGGCCTGGCTCGCCGTCAAGGACGGCAAGATCACCATCATGAAGACTCCGAACGGCGAGAACCCGCTCGTCCACGGCGCCCAGCCGATCCTCGGCTGCGACGTGTGGGAGCATTCCTACTACATCGACTACCGCAACCGCCGTCCCGACTACCTCAAGGCGTTCCTCGACAATCTCGTGAACTGGGAGCATGTCGAGGAGATGTTCGAGAACGCGACCAAGTAATCGCGGGAAGGATCCATCGGGCGGGCCTCTTCGGAGGCCCGTTTCGTGGTCATCCCCAAGGAGACGCGACCCGTGACCGAGTTCCTGTACCGCTCCCTGCTGATCGGGATTGGCGCAACGGCGATTTTCGACCTCTGGGGGCTGTTCCTGAAACACGCCTTCGGACTGCCCGGCGCCAACTGGGCCCCGGTCGGACGCTGGTTCGGCCACCTGGCCGGCGGCACGGTCTTCCACGAGGACATCGCAAAGGCCCGGCCCTTCGCCTACGAGCGCGCCATGGGCTGGATCGGTCATTACGCGGTCGGGGTCCTGTTCGCCGCCATCCTGCTCGCCGTCACGTCGTCCGACTGGCCCAGGCAGCCGACGCTCATGCCCGCCCTGCTTGTCGGCCTGGTGACGGTCGGCGCAGGCTGGTTCCTGCTTCAGCCCGGCATGGGGGCCGGCGTGGCGGCCTCGAAACGGCCCAACGCCAACCAGATCCGGGCCCTCAACATCGCCGGTCACGTGGTGTTCGGCCTGGGCCTCTACGCGAGCGCCCTTCTGGTCCGCTGAGGGTCCCTCATCGTTCCTCGTCATGGCCGGCCTTGTGCCGACCGTCCCGATAATTCGAAGCGCGGCGCCTTTCGTATCGGGATCACCGGCACAAGGCCGGTGATGACGTGGTGCGTCAGGCCGTCAGGCCGCGAAGCCTGCGAGCCTCAATCCCTTCGCGTCCAGCAAGTCGCGAAACGCATCCGATGCCAGATAGGCCAGCTCCGCCTCCCGGCTCTCCAGCGCCGGATCGAGGGCGCGCAGCTCGTCATCCACATAGCCCGGATGGCACATGACGAGCGGATGGCGTCCGAGATGCGAGAAAGCCTCCTCGAAGACGCGTTCTGCCGGAACGGAGAGATCGAGCGGGGCGAAACCCGAAAAGCCCCTGTTCGTCGCGAACCCGGCCGCGTGGGCGCCCCGGGCGAAGCCCCGGGCCAGGGCCTTGACGGTCAGCGCCTTGCCGCGCCCGACCGGGCGGCGCAGGATCGCCGTCGCCCTGTCCGTGGGATCCCGCAGCCACACGCGCCCGGCATGGCCCCTCGCCTTCAGGATCCGGATCAGGGCCGGCCTGACGACCGGCAGGACATGGACGTGCTGATGCCCGTCCACGAAGGCGGGCGCCTCGCCAAAAACCTCCTCGAAGGCGTCGATCTGGCGGCCGATCTCGGCGTCGATCTCACCCGGAGGCACCTGCCGCTTCAGGGCTCTCGGCAAGAGGTCCTTGAGGGGCGGGAAGATCCCCGACGGGGCGAGTTGCGGCATGGGTCCCAGCGGCGACCCGACGGTGAGGTTGAGGTGGAGCCCGACCGCGATGCGATCGCGCAGAGGGCTCAGCCCCGGCGCCGCCCGGCGCCAGCCGGGCATGTTGGTCATCGCCCCGGTGGCCGACAGGCGGCCCATCCCGGCCAGGTCCAGGATGCCGCGGCTGACCCCGTCGGCGAGGCCGAAATCGTCGGCGCAAAGGATAACGGAACGGGGGGAGCTCATGATCGTCCTGAGAAGCGGCGGTGCCGCACCCTAGAGCATCGGGGGCAGAAGGGGGAACCGGTTTCGGGATCGATTCTGAAGCGGCGTCTCTCGGATCGGGATCACCGGGACAAGCCCGGTGATGACGTCGAGGATGACCCTCGCTGTGGCGTGACCTTTCCCACGTCATGGCCGGCCTTGTGCCGGCCATCCCGATCGGAAGGGCGCGGCGTTCCAGACGATCGGGATCACCGGGACAAGCCCGGTGATGACGGGGCGGGGAGAGACGGCCGCCCCGGTTGTCCGATGCTCCGGCGCATCATGCGGCAATAGGAGCGCGATCCGGCCGGCCCGGCCCAATCGAAAAATGCCCGGGGGGCCTTGAGCATGAGCGCAAACTCGGCTCTTGATGCAGCCCGGTCATCGAAGGTTTTTCCAGTGGCGTCGCCTCAGCTCAGCGTCATCATCCCCGTGCACAACGAGAGCGCGAACATCGCGCCCCTGTGCGAGCGCCTGCTCCCCATCCTGAACCGGATCACGTCGGTCTGGGAGGTGGTCTTCGTCGACGACGGCAGCCGGGACGATACCCTGGAGAGGATCCGGGAGGTCAGCCGCGCCGAGCCTCGGATCGGAGCCGTCTCCTTCAGCCGCAACTTCGGCAAGGAGATCGCCATCGCGGCGGGGCTCGACCACGCCCAGGGCGACGCGGTGGTGATCATGGACGCCGACCTGCAGCACCCGCCCGAGATGATCGAGACCTTCGTGGAGCGCTGGCGCGAGGGCTACCTCATGGTCTACGGCCAGCGCACGGACCGCTCCGACGAGACCCGCGTCAAGCGCGGCTTCGCCCATCTGTTCTACCAGCTCTTCGCCCGCTTCGGCGAGATCAGCCTGCCGGAAGGCGCGGGCGATTTCCGGCTCATCGACCGCAAGGGCGTCGAGGTCCTGCGGACCCTGGGCGAGAAGGCCCGCTTCTCCAAGGGCCTCTATGCCTGGATCGGCTTCAAGGGGACGGGCGTGCCCTTCGTCGTCGAGGAGCGCCAGTACGGCACCTCGAAGTGGAGCTTCCGGACGCTCTTCCGCTTCGCCTTCGACGGAATCGCGGCCTTCTCGACGGTGCCCCTGCGGATCTGGACCTATATCGGCTTCCTGATCTCGATCCTGTCCATCGCCACGGCGGTGTTCTTCATGATCCGCACCCTCCTGTTCGGCACCGATCTTCCGGGCTTTCCGAGCCTGATCGTGTCGATCATGTTCTTCTCCGGCATCCAGCTCATGTCGCTGGGCGTCGTGGGCGAATATGTCGGGCGCATCTTCGCCGAGGTGAAGCGGCGCCCGCTCTACGTGGTGGCCGAGCGGATCGGCGGCGCCGCGCAGGTCTCGAGCGACCTCGTGCCCGAAGCCTACCGCGCGCGCCGGGCCTGACCGATGTTCCGCAAGATCCTCTCCGTCGGCGGCTGGACGCTCGTTTCCCGCCTCACGGGCTTCATCCGCGACGTGGTCCTGGCGGCCGTCATGGGCGTCGGGCCCATGGCCGACGCCTTCTTCGTGGCCTTCCGCATCCCGAACCATTTCCGCGCCATCTTCGGCGAAGGCGCCTTCAACAACGCGTTCCTTCCCGCCTACGCCCAGGTGCTCGAGACGGACGGCGAGCAGCCGGCCCGGTCCTTCGCCGGCCGCATCACGACCCTGATGCTGATCGTGCAGATCGCGATTCTCGTGGCGGCGTTCCTGGGCATGCCCTTTGTCGTGAGGCTGCTCGCCCCGGGCTTCTCGGACGAGCCGGCGAAGTTCGAGCTCGCGGTGACGCTGACAAGGATCACCTTTCCGTATCTGCTCTTCATCACGGTCGTGACGATCTATTCGGCCATCCTCAACGCCCATGACCGGTTCTGGGCGGCGGCCGCGGCCCCGATCCTGCTCAACGTCGCGATGATCGTGGCCCTGGCGGCGGCGTTCCTGTTTCCCGACGCCGGCTACGCGGCCGCCTGGGGCGTGACGTTGTCCGGCGCGCTGCAGCTCGTCATGGTCTGGTGGGACGCGAGGCGGATCGGCGCGGCGCCGCGCCTGGAGCGCCCCCGTGTCGACGCCCCCATGAGGACGTTCTTCAAGGCGCTCGGCCCCGCCGTGATCGGATCCGCGGGGGTGCAGCTCGCGATCTTCGCCGACACGATCATCGCGTCGTTCCTGCCCACCGGCGCGGTGTCCTCGCTCTACTACGCGGACCGGCTCTACCAGCTGCCCCTCGGGGTGATCGGCATCGCGGCCGGCACCGTGCTGCTGCCGGAGATGAGCCGGCGCATCGCGGCCGGGGACGAGGCCGGAGCCTATGCGGCGCAGAACCGGACGGTAGGCCTGACGCTCGCGCTCGCGGCGCCCTTCCTGGTGGCCTTCATGGTCATGCCCGAGCTCATCATGTCGGCCCTGTTCCAGCGCGGCGCCTTCGACGCCGCGGCGGCCGCGCGCGCCGGCGCCGTCCTGGCCGCCTATGGGCTTGGTCTTCCGGCGGCCGTGCTGATCCGCTCGGCGGTGTCGAGCTTCTATGCCCGCTCCGACACCGCCACGCCCCTGATCGCCTCGCTCACGGCGGTCGGCGTCAACGTGGTGGTCAAGATCCTGCTCATGCGGACCTATGGGGTCGTGGGCCTGGCGCTCGGCACCGCCATCGGCGTCTGGGTCAATCTGGGCCTGCTCTTCATCCTGGCCTATCGGCGCGGCTGGACGGCGCCGAACCGGAACCTGGCCAGGACGTGCCTCGCCATCGCGGCGGCGAGCCTGCTGCTCGCGGCCTTCGCCTGGTTCGCGCCCGCGCCGCTCGGGCGGTGGATCGCCCTCCTGCCCGCCTGGCGCAGCGAGATCCTCCTGGCGCTCCTCGGCGCCGCCGGCGCCCTCATCTACGGCGGCGTGCTCCTCGCCGGCCTCAAGGTGCTGGGCGTTCGCCTGGCGCGGCGCTGACACCCGCACCGCGCGGGAACCTTTCCGCCAGGGATCCATCCAATCGGATGCGCCGGGACAGGCCCGGCCAGCGCATCGTGCGGCCCCGGCGGCCGCGCCCGGCGATGCGCCCCTTCGGAAAGAAGCATCGGACGGGTCCCGGACGGGCCGGTTCCCCTTCGGGTCCGATGCCCGAGAGAGGATGACGCCATGATCCTGCGCATCGCTGCCGCGATTGGAATCCTGACGCTCGCCGTGCCGGCCCTGGCGGCCGATCAGGTCGAGAAGGCTCCGCCGACCGGCGCCTACAAGAAGGTGAGCGACCTCGTGAAGCTGCCCGATTTCCTGCCGGGCCTCGGTCAGCTCTACGTCGACCCCAAGACCCTGCCGGCCGGCCCGTTCCTCGCCTACGACCATCAGGGGCGGCTCGTCAGCACGGTCTACATGCTGCCCATCGAGGACTTATCCAACAAGGACAAGCGCTTCGACGATCTCGCGGCCCCCGGCGGCAAGGTCGACCACGTGGACGTGTATTTCAACGCAGGCCATCCGGGCGTCGAGAAGCCCCATGCCCATGTGGTCCTGTGGCACGTGCCCAAGGCCGACGAGACCCGGGTGGCGGGACAATGATGCCGTCGCGGCGGCAGGTCCTGCGGATCGGCGGGGGCCTCCTCGCCGGTCTCGCATGGCCCCGCCCGCCCCTGGCCGGGGAGCCGATCGAGATCCGGATGCAGGGCAAGGCGGACGGCTCGCAGGTGTGGTTCGACCCGGTCGGCCTGCACGTGGAGCCGGGCCGCACAATCCGCTGGCTCAATCTCGATCCCGGGAATTCCCATACGGCGACCGCCTACCACCCGAAGAACGCCGAGCACCCTCTTCGGATTCCGAAGGATGCGCAGCCCTGGAACTCGGATTACCTGCTCCCGCACGAGAGCTTCTCGGTCACGCTCACGGTGGAAGGGGTTTACGATTTCTTCTGCCTCCCGCACGAGCACGCCGGGATGGTCGGGCGGATCATCGTGGGGCATCCTGGCCCAGGTCCCGCGGACGGGCCCGGTGCGCTTCCGGCGGTCGTCCTTCAGGCCTTCCCGTCGATCGACGAGATCATGCGGCAGGGCATCGTCCGCAGGGCATGACCGCGTCGGAGACGACCCGGGAACCTTTGAGGCGGCCGGCCATCTAACGGCACGAGGCGGGCGCAGAATACGGGAGATCGTCCATGCCATCGGGGATTGCCACGGCAGCATCGGTTGAAGGCCTGGACGACATGGCTCTCGTCCAGCGGGCCCGGCAACGGGACGGGACTGCCCTGCGCCTGATCATGGAGCGGCACAACCGTGGGCTCTACCGCGTCGCACGCAGCGTCCTCGGCGACGATGCCGAAGCCGAGGACGTGGTCCAGGAGGCCTATCTCCGCGCCTTCACCCATCTGGAGAGTTTCCGCGGCGAGGCCCGCCTTGCGACCTGGCTCACCCGGATCGCCCTCAACGAGGCCCTGGGCCGGCTTCGCGCCCGGCGCCCCTCCGTCGACCTGAAGCAGATCGACACCCTGGACGACCAGGGAGCGTCCCGCATCGTCTTCCTGCCCGGCGCCCGGCAGGACGGCGATCCCGAAGCGGTCGCCGCCCGGGCCGAGATCGCCGCCTGATCGAACGGGCGATCGACCGGTTGCCGGATCCGTTCCGGGTCGTCTTCGTCCTGCGGGACATCGAGGAACTCAGCGTCGAGGCGACCGCCTCCCATCTCGGCCTGCGTCCGGAGACCGTGAAGACGCGGCTCCACCGCGCGCGGCGTCTCCTCAGGCAGAGCCTCGACGAGACGCTCGCGACGGCGCTCACCGACGCGTTTCCCTTCGCGGGAGCCCGCTGCGCGCGGATCACGCAGGCGGTTCTGGACCGCCTCGACACCCTGAGACCTCGATGATCGTTCCGGCCCGCCGTCCGGACGGATTCAGGCCGTCCAGACGCTGACGGGATCGAACGTGAACAGCTCCCGCTCGGCCGCGACGCCCCGGAGCCGATGACGGCCGAGGGACCGGAGGGCGGCCGGGCTCGCCGACGCCACGCTCTCCGAGAGGATCACCGAGCAGTCGAGGCTGTTGCACAGGGCCTCCATGCGGCTGACCTCGTTGACCGCAGGGCCGATCACCGTGAAGTCGAGGCGACCCGCGGCCCCGATATTGCCGTAGAACACGTCCCCGCAATGGAGCGCCACGTCGAGGCTCAGCGGCGGCTCGCCCGCATGGAGAGCGTTCACGGCCCGGTTGCGCTCGAGGGCCGTGCGGGCCGCCCGTATCGCGGCCGCGCAGGCCTGCTCGCGGGAGCGCTCCCCGGTGATCGGGAAGGCCGCCAGGATGCCGTCGCCCATGAACTTGAGCACCTCGCCGCCCTGTTCCGCCACGGGCTCCGCCATGGCCTCGAGATGCTGGTCGAGCCGGGCGATCAGGTCCATCCCGGCCGTATCGGCCAGGCTCGTGAAGCCGCGCAGGTCCGCGAACAGGAGCGCGGCCGTGATCGTGGTGCCGAAGCCGCGCCGGATCTCGCCGCTCAGCACCCGTCGTCCGGCCGAGAGCCCCACATAGGTGTCGAGCATCGCCACCGTCAGGTCGAAGAGCGTCATCCGGTAGGCGGCCAGACCCAGGATCGGCAGGAGCGAATCGATCCGGGCGACCTCCTCCGGCCGGAATCCTCCGGGGCGGTCGCTGGAGAAGGAGAGGCCGATCCCCCGCAGATCCGGGGCGCTCTCGTTCTCGAAGCTGAAGAGGCGCGCCAGTTAGTCGGTCCCGCCCTGGCGCCGCACGTCGTCGAACACGTCGAATGGCCGGGCCTCGGGGTCGTCGATCAGCCAGTAGCAGCGCGTCTGCTCGGTCTGCATCATGTGGTTGAAGGGGCTTCGGTCGAAGGCGCGGGCGTTGCGCTCATGGGAGACACCCTCGACCATCAGGCCGTCCGAGCGGGTCCAGACATGGGTGTAGACGCGGATCGTCGGATTGACCGTCGGCAGCGCGAGATAGACCCGGACCAGCGGGATGCCCTCGGCCACGAGCCGTTCCGTGAAGCCGGAGAGCAGCGATCCGACATTCGTGCCGCGCAGGCCCTGTTCGATGATCCAGTCTTCGAGATTCGCCATGGGGTCACCTTACCATCCCGCCCGGGGATGTCTTCAGGCTCCGGACGGACGGCTCACCGGCTGGCGTGACGCGAGGCCCCGCCCGTTCCGGCGATCTCCGTCAGAAGCTTGCGCCGCGCCGCCACCGCGAAGGGACGGGTCTCGTCGGCGATCTCCACGAAGGAGCCGGGGCCGCCGATGACGCTCTGGCCGTAATAATCCTCCAGGGCCATGCCGCCGGGACCGCCCGGGCGGCCGCTGCCGGGGCGGCGGATCGCCAGCGCGTTGATGGTGAAGCCCTTGGCCAGCGCCTCCGCCCTCGCCTGCTCGAGCGACCGGCCGTTCATGTTCGGGCCGTCGCCCGATACGTCGATGACCTTGCGGGTGCCCTCATGGGCGTTCGTTTCCACGAGACGGACGGAGAAGTCGATGGCGTTGGAGATGGAATTGTACCCGTAGGCGCCGCGCGGCGCGCCCACGAGCCGCTCCGCGAAAACCTTCGCGCTCGCCTCGTCGCGGATCACGTGCCAGTCGACGATGAGAACCTGGGAGCTCGGCCCGCCCCATTCCATGAAGGCGACCGCGATGGCCCCGAGGGGTCCGTCCTTGATGCCGGCGAGCACGTCGGGGTTCGTGAGCGCATCGGCCCAGCCCCGGCGCTGCAGGCGCAGTTCCTCGTCGTCGATGGAGCCCGATCCGTCGGCCGCGAAGACCAGCTCCAGATCGACCGGTTCCGCCAGGGCCGGAGCGGTCAGAAGGCCGAGGGCGACGAGGCTCTTGAAAACGACGCGCATCGATGGCTCCAGGGACGGGCACGATGCTGGAGCCATTTAGGGCGCCTCGGCGAGGAGACGGCCCGGTGGGCCGATCACAAGTGCGTTGGCGGCTCCTCCGGTCGGGGCGGCGGGGACGAACGGTCCCGTCATGGCCGGGCTTGCGCCGGCCATCCCGATCTTTTGGGGCGCCGCGCTTCACCGTATCGGGATCACCGGGACAAGCCCGGTGATGACGTGGAGGGGGTGTGAGCGCGGTGACGACACCCTCCACACGTCATGGCCGGGCCTGTCCCGGCCATCCCGATCTTTTGAAGCGCGGCGTTTCACCGGATCGGGATCACCGGCACAAGGCCGGTGATGACGTGGAGGGTGGGACGAGGCCGGTGTCCTGCGTCGACCGTGTGATGAGCCTTGCGTCAAGTTACCGTCGAACACGGTTAACCGGATGTTTCACAATGCGTGAAATATTGTCCTGCGAGGGCAAAGTATTCTCACGGGGCAACACAGTGTCATTCTCGCTGCGATCCTGGTCCATCAGGACCAAACTCTTTCTCAATTTCGGCGCTCTGGCGTTGCTGATCATCGGCGCGGTCGGCGGCGGCTGGTTCGGAACTCAATCGATGCATGCGTCCATCGACCGGATCTATGCGGACCGCGTGGTTCCTCTGCGCGACCTGAAGGTCGTGGCCGATCTCTACGCGGTGAACATCGTCGACACCTCGCACAAGGTGCGCAACGACAACATGGGCTGGGCGGATGCTCTCAAGGGGGTCGAGGTCGCGACGACGGACATCGCCAAGCACTGGGCGGCCTACAAGGCGGCCATCGACGATCCCGTCGAGCTGAAGGCCGCCCAGGACGCCGAGGCGCTGATGAAGAAGGCCGATACCGCGGTCGGGAAGCTCGTCGGGTTCCTGAAGGAGGAGGACAAGGTCAGCCTCACGTTCTTCACCATGACCGACCTCTATGCCGCCATCGATCCCGTGTCCGACGCCATCGGGAAGCTGGTGAACGTTCAGCTCGAATCGGCCAAGGCGCGGGCCGACGCGGCGAACGGCCTCTACGCGACGATCGCTATCGCGTTCATGGTGGTGGTCGCCCTCGGGGTGGTCGCGCTCGTGGTCGGCGGCTGGTCGGTGGTCGCGGGCGTGTCCCGCCCGCTGACGCGCATCACGGAGCAGATGCAGGACCTGGCCGGCGGCAACCTGGCCGTTCAGGTCACGGATGCCCATCGCGGGAACGAGATCGGCACTCTCGCCCGGGTGCTCCAGGTGTTCAAGGATGCGCTCGTCGCCAAGAAGGATGCGGATGCCGCCGCCTCGCACGAGGCCGATGCCCGGATGCGCCGCGCGGAGGTGCTGGATCAGCTCACCCGGCGCTTCGACGCCACGGTGTCGGCGCTGACGCAGGGATTGTCCTCGGCGGCGAGCGAGATGGAAGCGACGGCCCGGACCATGTCGACGGGCGTCGAGCAGGCCGCCGATCAGCTCGTCACGGTCTCGTCGGCCGCCCAGCAGACCTCGTCGAACGTGCAGACGGTGGCGGCCGCCACCGAGGAGCTGTCGATCTCGATCCGCGAGATCGCCAGCCAGGTCAGCCAGTCCTCGGCGGTGGCCGAGAAGGCGGTGGCCGGCACCCAGCGCACCAGCGCCACCGTGCAGGAGCTCGCAGCCTCCGCCGAGAAGATCGGCAACGTGGTGCAGCTGATCAACACCATCGCGGGCCAGACCAACCTGCTGGCGCTCAACGCCACCATCGAGGCGGCGCGCGCGGGCGAAGCCGGCAAGGGGTTTGCGGTCGTGGCCTCGGAGGTGAAGGATCTGGCGACGCAGACCGCCAAGGCCACCGAGGAGATCTCGCAGCAGATCGCCTCGGTCCAGCAGGCCACCGGCCAGACGGTGGCGGCGATCCAGGAGATTGCGCGCACGATCACCGAGATGAGCCAGATCTCGACCTCGATCGCCGCCGCCATGGAGGAGCAGGGCGCCGCCACCGCCGAGATCGCCCGCAACGTCCAGGAAGCGGCGCGGGGCACCGAGCAGGTCACCGGCAACATCGTGGGCGTGCAGCACGCCGCCCAGGAGAACGGCGCCGCGGCGTCCCAGGTGCTGGGCGTGGCGCAGGAGCTCGCCCGCCACTCGGAGGACCTCGGCCGCGAGGTGTCCAGCTTCCTGCACGGCGTCAAGGCCGCCTGAACCGCGAGGCGACAGGGCCCAAACAGGATGGGCGCGGGAAGCTCCTTCCCGCGCCCATTGCTTTTTCTCGGACTGTCCCGCCCGCGACCGCGAGCCCGAGCTCACGCTGCCTTCAGGAGCCCCTTGTCATGGGCGAAGGCCCAGTAGAGCTCGCGCGCCCGGCGGTAGAACGGGCCGGGCTGGAGATCGCGGCTGTCGATGCGCAGCACCGGCATCACCTTGGAATAATTGCCCGAGATGAAGATCTCGTCGGCGCTGGCGAAGTCCTCGTAGCGCAGCGTCCCCTCGACCACCTGCGCGCCGTCGTCGCGCAGGAGCTGGATCACGCGCTGGCGCGTGATGCCATTCAGGAACGTCCCGTTCGGATACGGCGTGTAGACCACCCCGTCCTTGGCCATGAACACGTTCGACGTGCCGGTCTCGGCGATGTTGCCGAGGGCGTCGCACACGAGGGCGTTGTCGAAGCCCTTCTCCTTGGCCTCGCGCAGGACGCGGGCATTGTTGGGATAGAGCGCGCCGGCCTTCGCGTCGGTCGGCATCGACTCGAGGGTCGGGCGGCGGAAGCTCGACTTCATCACCGAGAGCCCGCCGGGCACCGGCATCGGGGCCTCGAACAGCGAGAGGCAGAACTGGGTCGATTCCGGATCCGGCGCGATGGTGGCCAGGCCCTCGGCCTCGCCCCAGTACATGGGCTTCACGTAGAGGGCCGTGCCGGGCGCGAACTTCTTCACGCCCTCGCGGACGAGGTCGAGCATGGTTTCCACATCCATGGTCGGCTTGAGGCCGATGGTGGGGGCCGAACGGTTCACGCGCGCGCAGTGCCGGTCGAGATCGGGCGCGACACCTTCGAACACCCGCGCCCCGTCGAACACGGACGAGCCGAGCCAGGATACGTGCGACCGGGGCCCGATCAGGGGCGGATTGCCCTCATGCCACGCACCGTTGAACCAGTTCCACGTCTGCGAATGCCAAGCCACTTGTCTCAATCCTTTTAGGTCAGAAAGCCTGCCGCATCGAATCCCTTGCGGAGGTTCCCGTCAATCGTTCCTTCGGCCATTAGAGCATCAAGACTTGTGATAGGTTTCATGAGGAGGGCTGATCATTGGTCGGATTGCCATCGGGCGTGGCCGGTGCAACCCTTGCGTCATGTCCTCGACCATGCTCCCGCCCGGCGCCAAGGCCGTCATCTTCGATGCCTACGGAACCCTGTTTGACGTGCATTCGGCCGTCGCCCGTCATTCCGCCGCGATCGGCCCGGATGCGGGGCGCTTCTCCGAGATCTGGCGCGCCAAGCAGCTCGAATATTCCTGGGTGCTGTCGCTGGCCGGACGCTACGAGCCCTTCTGGTCGCTGACCGAACAGGCGCTCGACCATGCCTTCGCGCGCTGTCCGCAGGCCGACCTTTCGCTCAGGCCGCTCCTCCTGGACGCCTATCGCCGTCTCGACGCCTATCCGGACGCCCGGGATGCGCTCCGCGCCCTGAAAGCCCGCGGTCTCGGAACCGGGATCCTGTCGAACGGCGATCCCGGCATGCTGAAGGCTGCGGTCGCGTCGGCGGGCCTGACCGGGGATCTCGACGCCGTGCTGTCGGTCGATGACGCCGGCGTGTTCAAGACGAGCCCGCGCACCTACGCGCTCGTGCTCGAGGCCCTGCCCGTCACGGCCGACGAGGTCGTCTTCGTGTCCTCGAACCGGTGGGACATCGCGGGCGCCGCGGCGTTCGGATTCACCTGTATCTGGGTCAACCGGCTCGGGCTGCCCGACGAGTACGCGGCGCTTGCGCCGAACGCGGTGATCGGGTCGCTCGGCGAGCTGCTTCGCTAAAGCATCGGACGTGAAAAGTGGACTTGCACTTTTGGGATCCATCCGATGCTTTCTTCTTGAACGAGAGCATCGGTCAGAACGGAAAACCGGATCCACTTTTCACTGGCGTGGCCCTCTGGGTCCGTCCGATGCTTTAACGCAACGTGCGGACGAAAGCGGGCCACGCTCCTGACCCTTCGGGTCCGCGCTTAGCGATGCTCTAACCGGCGCCGCCTCCTTTACCTCTCCCCGGTGGGGAGAGGTCGAGCGAAGCGAGGGTGAGGGGCCACAGGTCGATCCGGAGAGGGCGTCATCCCTCACCCGGACCTGAAGGTCCGACCTCTCCCACAGGGAGAGGTGGAGTCGCGCTCCGGATCATCAGGCTCAGAGATGAACCCGCTGCTCGAGCTCGGACAGGATCGTCTCGATGACGCCGTCAAGGTCTTCATAAATTTCCGCATTCGAGAAGCGAATGACATGGAAGCCGCAGGCTTCGATATGACGCGTTCTATCCTGGTCGTGCCGGACTTCCCTGTCCGTCGAATGCGTGGCGCCGTCCACTTCGACGACCAGTTTCGCATCCAGGCACACGAAATCGACGACGAACCGGTCGATCGGATGCTGACGCCGGAATTTCCATCGCGCCAGCTTCCGGTTCCTCAAGGACTGCCAAAGCGAGCTTTCGGCATTGGTTTGCTCACGACGGAGATGCCGCGCTCTCTCAATGAATCGCCGCAGTCCCGCCATAGCGGCGCGCTGTCCTATTTCGCCAGGGCCGCCAGGATCCGCGCCCAGGAGCGGGTGCCTTTGTGGAAGCTCTTGAGATCGTATTTCTCGTTGGGCGAATGGATGCGGTCGTCGTCGAGGCCGAAGCCGACGAACAGGGTGTCGAGACCGAGCGTGCGCTTGAAGTCGCCGCCGACGGGAATCGACCCGCCCATGCCGATGACGATGGGGTCCTTCTGCCATTCGTCGTGCAGGGCCGACTTCGCCGCCGTGATGGCCGGGAAATCGTGCGGCAGGGCGAGCGCGCGCGAGCCCTTGTGCCTGATGAACTCCACCGAGCAATCGGCCGGGATGCGCTCGCGCACGAAGGCCTGGAAGCTCTCCGAGATCCTGGCCGGGTCCTGGTCGCCCACCAGGCGGAAGGAGACCTTGCAGCGGGCCTCCGACGCGATCACGGTCTTGGTGCCCTCGCCCGTATAGCCGCCGATGATGCCGTTCACGTCGCAGGTCGGGCGCGACTGGATCTGCTCGATGAGCACGCGCCCCGTCTCGCCGGCGGAATGCTTCAGGCCGACCTGGCCGAGGAACTCCTCCTCGGTGAGGTTGAGACCCTTCCACTGCTCGAGAACCTGCGTGGGCGTTTCCGGCACGCCCTCGTAGAAATCCGGAATCGTGATGCGGCCGTTGTCGTCGTGAATGGCCGCGATGATCTTGGACAGCACGTGAATCGGGTTGCGGGCCGCGCCGCCGAAGGCGCCGGAATGCAGGTCGCGGTCGGCGCAGCGCACGATCACTTCCTCATAGACCATGCCGCGCAGGGACGACGTGATGGCGGGCGTATCCTGGTCCCACATGCCCGTGTCGCAGACCAGCGCCACGTCGGCCTTCAGCTCGTCCTTGTTGGCCACGATGAACTCGGGCAGGAACTTGGAGCCGTCCTCCTCCGCGCCTTCGACGAGGAACGTGATGGTGATCGGCAGCGAGCCGGTGACCGCCTTCCAGGCCCGGCACGCTTCGACGAAGGTCATCACCTGGCCCTTGTCGTCGGCCGAGCCGCGGGCGCTGATGGCCTTGCGGCCGTCGGGAAGCGTGATCATGCGCGGCTCGAAGGGCGGCCTCTCCCAGAGGTCCAGGGGATCGACCGGCTGCACGTCGTAATGGCCGTAGAAGAGCACGTGCAGCTTCCCCTGCCCGCCCGCATGGCCGAGCACCACCGGATGGCCGCCGGTCTCGCGCAGGGAGGCCTCGACGCCGAGGCCCTTCAGCTCGTCGACGAGCCACTGGCCGGCTTTGCGGCACTCATCCTTGTAGGCCGGATCGGTGGAGATGGACGGCACTTTCAGCCACTGGAACAGGCGGTCGAGCGACGCGTCGAGATCGGAATCGATCCGCTGCAGAACTTGGTCGAGCTGGGACATGTAAAATATCTGCCTTGGTGACGGGGTCGTCCCAAGAGGTACTCCCATCACCCGGGTGATCGCAAGCACGGGCTGCCGGCAGGAATCAGGCCTGAATCAGGCCGGGATCACGCAACGAGCGGCTTCGTCAGGTAGACGCGCCGAAAACCCTTCTCCTCGGCCCGGTGGGTCTCGACGAAGCCCAGGCGCTCGTAGAGACGGATGTTCCCGCTCATCGCCTCGTTCGTATAGAGCCGAACGGCTCTCGATCCCCGTTCGGCGGCGAGCCTCTCCGCGAAGACGATCAGCATGCGCCCATACCCGCGCCCCTGCGCGTCCGGACGGACCGCCACATTGTCGAGAAGCATGGTGTCCGGTTCCGGAACCAGAACGAGCACGCCGAGGATTGCGCCCTCGTCGACGAGGACATGGACCGACCGCGTCCCGATGAGGGCAGCATAATCGTCGCTCATCGGGCCGGGCTTTTGCCCGATGAGCGGGACATACCCCGCATAGGCGGCCTGGACGATCGCCTCCACGGCGGCAAGGTCCTCGGGCGCCGCGAGGCGGATGGTGGGCGTCATCATGCTGGCCGCGACACGAGCCGATCCTTACCGCCGCAGCAGACCGCCCAGGGTGCCGCGCACGATGGCGCGGCCGATGGAGCTGCCCTGGCGACCGCCGATGGACTTGCCGATCTCGGCCGCGAGGTTGCCCACGGTCTGGTTGACGATGGTGCGCGTCACCTCGCGGGTCACGCGCTGCGTCACGGTCATCGAGCCCTTGCGCTGGCCGGTCGTCCCGAACAGGCCGCCGAGCATGTCGAGGATCCCGCCGCCGCCCTCGACCGCCTTGGCTTCGGCGGCCGCCTGCTCGGCGCGCTTGGCCAGCATCTCGTAGGCCGATTCCGGATCGACCGGCTGGTCGTACTTGCCCCGCAGGGGGCTCGCGGCCACGATCTGCTGGCGCTCGGACGGCTCGATCGGCCCGACCTGCGCCATGGGCGGGGCGATCAGGGTGCGCTCGACCATGGAGGGCGAGCCCTTGCCCTCCAGGGTCGAGACCAGGGCTTCGCCGACGCCGAGCTCCGTGATGGCCTTCTCGGTGTCGAAGGCGGGGTTCTGGCGGAAGGTCTGGGCGGCGACCCGCACGGCCTTCTGCTCACGCGGGGTGTAGGCGCGCAGCGCGTGCTGCACCCGGTTGCCGAGCTGCGCCAGAACGCTCTCGGGCACGTCGACCGGGTTCTGCGTGATGAAATAGACGCCCACGCCCTTGGACCGGATCAGCCGCACGACGCGCTCGACGGTGTCGACGAGGGCCTTGGGGGCGTCGTTGAAGAGAAGATGCGCCTCGTCGAAGAAGAACACGAGCTTGGGCTGGTCGAGATCGCCCACTTCCGGCAGCTCCTCGAACAGTTCGGACATCAGCCACAGGAGGAAGGTGGCGTAGAGGCGCGGATTGCTCATGAGCTTGTCGGCCGCCAGGATGTTGACGACCCCGCGCCCGTCGCGGTCCGTGCGCATCAGGTCCTTGATGTCGAGGGCGGGCTCGCCGAGGAACTCGTCGCCCTGCTGGTTCTCGAGCACGAGGAGCTGGCGCTGGATCGTCCCGATGGTGGCCTTCGACACGTTGCCGTAGGTGGTGGTGAGCTCGCCCGCATTGTCGGAGATGAGCTGGAGCAGCGCGCGCAGATCCTTCAGGTCGAGCAGCAGCAAGCCCTGCTCGTCGGCGATGCGGAACGCGATGTTGAGCACGCCCTCCTGGGTGTCGTTGAGGTCGAGAAGGCGCGAGAGCAGCAGCGGCCCCATCTCGGAGATCGTCGCCCGCACCCGGTGCCCCTGCTCGCCGAACAGGTCCCAGAACACGACCGGAAACTTGTCGGGCACGTAGTCGATGCCGATCTCCCGGGCCCGCTTGACCAGGGGCTCCTTGCCGGTGCCGGGAGCGGCCATGCCCGAGAGATCGCCCTTGATGTCCGCCGCGAAGACCGGGACGCCCGCATTGGAAAACCCTTCCGCCAGGACCTGGAGCGAGACGGTCTTGCCCGTGCCGGTCGCTCCCGTCACCAGGCCGTGGCGGTTGGCAAGCGGCAGCTCCAGATATTCCGGCTTGGTGCTTTTGCCGATGAAGATCTTCCCGTCTTCGAGCATCGAGTCTCTCCCGTATCCTCCCAAGGATCTTAGATTGACCGTGGCGAGTTTCCACTGTCGGGTTTCTTGATTTAATGGTTTAGTTGTGAACTAACGACCCGGTTCCAGTCTCAGGAGAATCTTAATGGACGAACTCATCGCCCGCGTGACGCAGAAGACCGGCCTCGACCAGGCGACCGCCCGGAAGGCCATCGGCATCATCCTGGGCTACCTTCAGAAGGAAGGGCCGCAGGCCGAGGTCAACCAGCTGATCGCCGCCCTGCCGGGCGCCCAGGAGGCCATCGACGAGACGAAAAGCGGCGGCGGCGGCCTCATGGGCATGGTGGGCTCCATGGGCGGCGGCGTGATGGCGCTGGGCGGACAGCTCATGGGCGCCGGCGTGTCCATGGGCCAGATGCAGCCCCTCGGCAAGGAACTCTTCGCCTATGGCCGCGAGAAGGCCGGCGAGGACGTGATGGGTCCCATCGTGGGCTCGATCCCGGGCCTGTCGCAGTTCGTGTAAACCTCGACCCCGTCAACGCCGGCCCTGTGCCGGTGATCCCACTCTGAGAAACAGAGCGCCCCTCCGCATCGGGATGGCCGGCACAAGGCCGGCCATGACGTGGGAGGGTGTCATCACCCGCTTACACCACCCTCCACGTCATCACCGACCTATCCCACCCCGCAACGTCATCACCGGGCTTGTCCCGGTGATCCCGATCCGGTGAAGCACCGCGCTTCAAACGATCGGGATGGCCGGGACGTGTTGGCGCATGTCCACGGCACGAAGCCTCAAGGCCAAGCGTTCCCGGGCCATTGTCCGAACGAGGCGCGGGACGAACATGTCCGTGTGTCAGATGACGATGAAATGACCCGCCGAGAGAGCCAAGCCTTTCTTTATTTGGGCGAACTCGACCGCCTTCTGTGAACCGGAGCCATCGACGTCGTAGGACAGGACCCCTGAGGTCTTGTCATACAGAATTTAATCGTTCTGCGGCCTATGCGGCCCCATCGCGACGCATCCGGCGCCCCATGGCCGGACATCCCTGAATGGTCGGTCACGATCATGTTGGGCCCTGACAGAACCGCGCCAGGGCGTTCATGATTCGGGACCCTCTCCCGGAGGGCAGACGAAAAGCACCTCGCCCTGATGGAGCCGGCCAGGCTGACCGCCTGCCGCAATCCCGTCCTTTTGCGCATTCCCAGCGCCCGCCCGACCCGGTATCGTCCCGCGACATTTCCGCCGCTGCCGGACGAGAACGCTCATGGACGACCTCACCTTCGCCGCCGACTTCCCGCAAGCCACCCGCGAGCAATGGCTCAGGCTGGTCGAGGGCGTGCTGAAGGGTGCCGACTTCGACAAGAAGCTCGTCTCCCGCACCCATGACGGCATCGCCATCCAGCCGCTCTACCCGAAGGCGGAGGGATCCGCGCCGGTCGCGCGCGAGCAGGCCGGCCGCTGGCTCGTGTCGCAGCGGGTCGACCATCCCGATCCGGCGACCGCGCGGGAGCTCGCCCTCCTCGACCTCGAAGGCGGCGCGGATGCGCTGACGCTCGTGGCGAGCGGAACCCGTTCCGCCCGCGGGTTCGGCCTGCGGGTCGGGAGCCTCGACGACCTCGACCGGGCCCTGTCGGGCGTGATGCTCGACCTCGTGCACCTGCGCGTCGACGCGGGCGGACACGGCCGCCCGATGGCGGCGCTGGTCCTCGCCCTGGCCGAACGGCGCGGGCACAGGCTCTCGGACCTGTCCCTCGATCTGGGCCTCGACCCGGTCGGAGCCATGGCCGCCCAGGGGCGGATGTCCGCCTCCTGGGACGTCATGGCCCGGCGCATGGGCGACACCCTCGCGCGCCTGACCGCCCAGGGCTTCGCCGGCCGCGCCTTCCTGGCCGACGGGCGCGTCTACCACGAGGCCGGCGCCGGCGAGGCGCAGGAGCTCGCGGCCGTCCTGGCGACGGGCATCGCCACCCTGCGGGCGCTCGAAGCGCAGGGCCATCCGCTCGATGCGGCCCGCCGGGCGCTCTCCTTCCTCCTCGTGGCGGATGCGGACGAGTTCCTCACCGTGGCGAAGCTGCGGGCGCTGCGGCGCCTCTGGGCGCGGATCGAGCAGGCCTGCGGCCTCGAGCCGAGACCGATCCGCCTGCATGCGGAGACCGCCTGGCGCATGACCACCCGGCGCGACCCGTGGGTGAACGTGCTGCGCGCCACGATCGCGGCGTTCTCGGCCGGGATCGGCGGGGCCGATACGGTCACGGTGCTGCCCTTCACGGCGGCGCTCGGCCTGCCCGACGCCTTCGCGCGCCGGATCGCCCGCAACACCCAGCTGATCCTGCTCGACGAGTCGAACCTGGCCCGCGTGGCCGACCCGGCGGCCGGCGCCGGCGGCTTCGAGGCGCTCACGGACGCCCTGTGCGAGAAGGCCTGGGGGTTGTTCCAGGAGATCGAGCGCGAGGGCGGCATCCTGGAGAGCCTCAAGGCGGGCGGGCTCCAGGCCCGCATCGCGGCCGTGCGCGCCCGGCGGGAAAAGGCCGTCGCCACCCGCCGGGAGCCGATCACCGGCACGAGCGAGTTCCCGAACATCCATGAGGCGGATGTGGCCGTGCTGCTGCCGGCGTCCGCCGCCGACGCGAGCCCGCCCCCCGCGGCGTCGCCCTCGGCCCCCGCCTCGACCGAGACGGATTTCGCTTCCCTCGTCCGGATGGCCGGACAGGGCGCAACCCTGCCCGGGCTCGTGGGCACCGCGGCCGGCCCGGCGCCGGTGGCCATCGCACACCTGCCGTCGGTCCGCACGGCCGAGCCGTTCGAGCGCCTGCGCGACCGCGCGGATGCCCACCGGGCCAGGACCGGGGAGCGCCCGAAGGTGTTCCTGGCCAATCTCGGGCCGATCGCGGCCTTCACGGCCCGGGCGACCTTCGCGAAGAACTTCTTCGAGGCCGGCGGCATCGAAGCCGTCACGAACGACGGGTTTTCCGACAACGAGAGGCTCCGGCAGGCTTTTGGAAACAGCGGAGCCAGGCTGTCCTGCCTCTGCTCGACCGACGAGATCTACGAGCAGCATGCCGCCGCGGCGGCCGAAACCCTGCGCGCCGCGGGATCGACCCTCGTGGCCCTGGCCGGGCGGCCCGGCGAGCACGACGAGGCCTGGACCCGGGCCGGAATCGGCACCTTCGTGTTCGCCGGCTGCGATGCCCTCGCGATTCTGAGCCAGGCTCTCGACGAGGCCGCTCCGGGCGTCACGCAAAGCTGAACCGCCTGTCAGGAACCCGCCCAAAAGCCTCACGTTGGTTCAGCCCGATCCCTGTTGCTGCGGAGCGTCCCATGCGTGTGATGTCCTGTCTCGGCGCGGCGGCCCTGATTGCCCCTGCCCTTGCCCTTGCCCTTGCCCTCGCTCCTCCGGCCCGCGCGCAGGCCAGCCGGTTCGACGGCAACTGGAGCGTGGAGGTGGTGACGGAAAAAGGCGCCTGCGACCGGGCCTACCGCTATGCGGTGATCGTCCAGAACGGCCGCGCCCGCTACGGCGGACCGGAGAATTTCAACGTCAACGGCCAGGTCCAGCCGAACGGCTCGGTCTCGGCCAGCATCTCGCGCGGCCAGGATCGCGCCGACGTCTCCGGGCGCCTGTCGGGCCATACCGGCCGCGGCACGTGGTCGACCTCGGGCGGACGGGTCTGCTCGGGCTTTTGGAACGCGGAGAAGCGGGGGTGACATTCCCCGGCCTGCCCCGTCTCCGACCATGCGCCGATAGCATCCCGGTGCCGGATGCCCTAAAATGACGCCCATCACCGTGTTTCATCCGTCAAGGGCATCCGCTTCAAGGCCATGACCAGCATCCCGGACTTTTCGAGCGTCGCCTTCGCGGCCGCTCCCCTGGCGCCCTCCCCCCAGCCCGGCGGCGAGCCCTGGCTGACGCCGGAGGGAATTGCGGTCAAGGGAGCCTACGGGCCTGAGGATCGCGCCGGACTGGACTTTCTCGACACCTGGCCGGGCGTCGCGCCGTTCCTGCGCGGCCCCTACCCGACCATGTACGTGAACCAGCCCTGGACCGTGCGCCAGTACGCCGGCTTCTCCACGGCGGAGGATTCCAACGCCTTCTACC
>NZ_JAMXFI010000082.1:0-33994 GCF_025460875.1 Microvirga yunnanensis | reverse complement strand
ATGGTCTCGGTGCTCACGCTGAAGCGCTGGGCCAGCACGCCGGTGGGCTCTCGCGAGCGGGCGATCTCCTGACGGACCGCCGGGGTGGTGCGGGCTTGCGGGTGAAGGGAGTGCATCACGTCCTCCTTCTGCGGCGAGAAGCCCGGCGTCGCAGACCATCGAAGCGCCAAGTATACTCCTCAATCGCACAACGCACCTGATCCCAACAACGTTCCGCCACCAAACAACTAGGCTGACCAGTGGGGCGAGGAGAAAGATCATGAGATCGACAGTGCCGCTCGTTATCGCCGGAATGGTCGCACTTGGCGCGATTGCTCCGGCCTCGTCCCAGCCGACCCAGGGAACTCCGGTTGAAACCGGCGGGCCACGCCCGCTTCCGCCCGAAAAGCAGAAGATGATCCTGGACCAGGTCCGGAGTTCGCCGGACCTGCCGCAAGCTAACCTGAGTGAACCGCTTCGGGTTGGAATGATGATCCCGGAGGAGGTCGAAGTGCTCGAGTTGCCCCAGGATGCAGCGACCACAGTTCCAACGGTGACGACCTACAGCTACATCATTGTGGGCGACCAGATTGCTATCGTCGAGCCGGAGACCCGGAAGGTGATCCAGCTCATTAAGCGCTAGCCCGACTCTTGTGCAGGTTGCTCACAGCCTGTTGCCGGGGTGCTAGGTCGGCTTTTCTCGTGTCATCCTGCTTTGGGAAAGGGCACCACCGTTCCTTCGGCCAAATCTGTCTCAGCCCTGGCGATTCTGGCGGCTTGCGCCCGTTCGGCGGCCGATCGCACATAGGACACCAGGGTCTCGCTGGGACACGGCTTGGCCAGGAACGCGGCTCCCGGTGGCAGGTCCCCGGCCTGCGGCCATTCTCGTCCCGACGTGATCAGGATTTCGGTGCTGGGCCAATGCTCGTGAACCTGACGAGCCAGCGCGTAGCCGTTACGGCCTGGTGGCATTTCCACATCCGAGAGCAGAACGTCCACCTCAACCCCGGCGCTCAGGAGGGTGAGAGCCTCGTCGGCATTGGCGGCCTCGACAACACGGAAGTCGGCTTCGATGAGAATGTCAGCCGTCACCAACCGCACCAGCGGCTCATCCTCGACCAGCAATACGGTTCCTAGAAACGAATGCGACACGGAGCGAACAGAACAAAGAAACGGTAGACTAAAGCGCATCTGCCGCGCTTTGGTTCCAAACGCGTAGTCGCAAGGGGCAAACCATCCCACGCCTTGACGAGAACTCCTACGGCTACCGACCGTTAACCGGCGAACGAGTTGCGTAAGGGGTCGCTATGAGTGCCGCATCAGTCACGACATTGCCGCGTCGAATACCTCCCACCATCCTGGTTGTTGAAGACAACGTCCTGACGCGCTCCGCCATCAGCGTCGAATTGCGAGCCCATGGGTTCAAGGTGCTGGAGGCCAGTTCCGCTGGTGACGCCATCACCGTGCTCGACACCATGCGCGTTGATCTCCTGTTTGTTGATATCCACCTGCCTGGAGAGCAAGACGGATTGGACGTCGCGCGCCACGTGCACACGAACGGCATGGTCACCCGGATGATCCTCACCTCGGGTGTATCGGACGCCTTCAGCATTCCAGACCTTGATGACCTCGGCCCGTTTATTCGCAAGCCCTACCTGATCTCGCGCGTGATCGGTCTCGTCAGCGAAAGCCTCGGCTGGCCCGATCCGACTAAGGCATGAGAGGCTCGGGAACAAAGGCGTAAGCGTGGCGATTAGCCTGGCATGAGCCCAGCCGCTACAAATGCCACGTCCCAATCGGATAGTCCTCTGCACACCGTCCTTGTCGTCGAGGACGAGATCCTGATCCGTCTGGTCGTCGCCGATTACCTGCGCGAATGTGGTTACAAGGTCCATGAGGCGGTCAATGCGGAGGAGGCGGTTGCGATGCTTCAGTCGCCTGACGTGGCAGTCGACATCGTGTTCAGCGACGTGCAGATGCCGGGGGATATGGACGGGTTCGCCCTATCCCGCTGGATCCGCGCGAACAAGCCGGGCGTGCAGGTCATCCTGACCTCAGGGGTGGAGCGGTCGGCTGAGGTGGCTGCCACCCTGTGCGAGGCGGGACCTTTGCTTGAGAAGCCATATCCTCCACAGGATGTGGTCGCCCGCATCAAGCAACTCGCCGCAAGAGTGGAGCGCTCCACCCGCGGCAAGAGGTAGTTCAGGAGGCTTTTTCGGTCCTGCATGACGCGGTACATCCGTCGGGCGGAACCGCGCCCCACCCATGTTCGTTCCCGGCCCTATGAAGGTAAAGCCCCGCGCTCCCATCCTCAATCAACCCGTTGTCCTCCTGGTGGAGGACGAGCCGCTCGTCCGGCTGACGCAGGTCGACATCCTGCGCGAAGCTGGCTTCTGGGTGCTGGAGGCGCAGGACGCCGACGAGGCTTTCGAAACGCTCCGTCAGCGACAGGGTGTCAGTGCAGTTCTCACCGACGTCAACATGCCTGGCTCCATTGATGGCTTTGAGTTTGCCCGCCTCGTGGCACAGGGCTGGCCGGACGTCGGCGTGCTGGTGATTTCAGGTAAAGCCTTTCCTGATGACGGGGACCTGCCACCTACTGCAAAGTTTGTGGCGAAGCCCGTGCATCCTGACGCTCTTGTTGAGCATCTGAACAGGCAGATGGCTCGCTCGCCCCCCTCGACGAATGATCTCCCAGAATCGAGCGAATAGGTGGCTTGTCCGGTCCCTCCGACCGCTCTTCCTTTGATCTCTGATCCCTGCCCTGGCCTATGAGAGGGAAAATGATGCTGAAGGAGCAGGTCCCCCGCCGAATGAACTGACCTGCGGGTGTCACCAAGTACTCCCTAGGAGTGCGTGGCGGGGTAGGAATACTCGGCTACTGTATTAGGGCTATGCCGACCTATGACGTCTACGTTTGGACCAAGTTTCGCCGTCTGAAGTACCCGCGCGGCTTGAACATTCCAAGCCTGGGGGCGGCCCACAGTATTGCGCTTAAGATGGCGCGAGTGTTCATCGGCCTGCAATCGCCCAGAGATCCTCTATCACAGCCAGAACGTGACTTCCTGATTGAGGTGGTGAGCGAGGATGGTCGAACCGTTCTGACGGTTCCTGGGCGATGGCTGGAGCCGGTTCCGAACAGGGCGAGGTAACCAACGCGATGTGCTCTTGGACCGCGCCTCACGTCTTCAGTCGGTTCCCCATGGATTGTCGATCACGAAACGCCAAGAGCCGTCGGCCTGACGGCGCAGAAAGTCCGCATTTTTTGCCGCGAGCTACACGGGTTCTCCGTCTGGCCCAGTGCCCGTGAATGACCAAACCCCAATGACGAGGGCCAGATCGCCGACCTCAAAGATCCTGGTCACTGTGAGATAGAGTTTGCCCTTCATCACAATGAAACCGGCCAGCGCTTCAGGGATAGCCGGCAAGCCGTGTGCGAGGCTCCCAGGCTGTGTCGCAAAAGCGGTTCCAGGCTCATAAAGAGCCATAAGCCTATCGAGATTACCCTTGTTGATTCCCTCGACGATTGATGCCAGGACTTGCTCGGACGTTCCTGTGGACATACCGTCCTCCCCGTTCCAAGGATCCCTAGGTTCGCGTCCCTGACTGCTCCCGTGTCATGGATTGATGGACGATTGCGGTCGTGCCGTCCGTGATCGCGGGAGGTAGGGGAACACGACCCTACGGCTCGGAACAAGCGACATCAAACCAGCGACGCATTCCACACCCGGTCGCGAGATCAGGCTGCGCTGGTCGATGACCTCACCCCGATGAGAGGACCTTCCTCGCGCTTGAGGACGGCCATGGAGGGCTGGTTGGAATTGGAGCAGGTTCTCCTCGTCCTGGATTGAAACACCCTCTGTCACAAAGTAATTTGCGTTGATCGACGGATCTCCATCTGCCGTCATCCCGATTTCTGGAACAGGCAAGCCACGATGCGGCTGCTGAGCCGCCTCATTCTAGGCTTAAAGTCACAGTTAATAGATTCCAAACACAACAAACGAGTCGGGTGCCGCTAAAGCCGGCGCTGACTAAATCGGGTTGGGGGCAATCCTATGATGTCGATCTCTCGCGGCTTGGCCGGTGGCCTTGTCCTCACTCTGGCGATGGCTGTTCATGCCGTACCAGTATTGGCCAAGCCTACTGCACGCGTAGACCTCACGCCCGAGCGGATGTCCGAGCTGCGGCAGATCAACAGCCATGTGAACAACACCATCGTCGAAGTATCCGACATGGAGCAGTACGGGCGCGAGGACGTCTGGACCCTGCCGACGAGTGGCAAGGGAGACTGCGAGGATTTCGCGCTACTGAAGCGCAAGCTGCTCTTGCAGCGCGGGTGGCCGGCCTCGGCGCTTTCTATCTCGGTCGGCACGACCTCATCCGGCGAGGCTCATGCGGTGCTCATCGTCGCCACAGCCAGTGGCGAGTACGCCCTGGACAACCTGACCTCGTCGATCCTGCCCCCTTCGCAGACAGGCCATACGTTCGTTTCACGCCAATCCGGGCGTGGCTGGGTTTCGGCTTCGGGCGCAAGAACCAGCGAGCCGACGGTCGATCTGCCTGTCGCCCGCAGCCTGCCGGTGGCGCAGGCCGGACCTCGCCGACCACGCGGCTGACCCGCTCCCTTCCCAGGTAAGCCGTGGAACTGATCCGGCAATAACATCGTTGCCCGGTTGTGGCCCCTTAGGCCAGAGAAGCCCCTTCCATCGATTATTGCTTGCCCCTGATAGTTCAAGACTATCAGGGGCTTTCGTTTGGGCTTCTGTCAAAGGCCAGGCTAAAGCTAAGGTGCAGCTAGGTATAAAGATTGCCTATCGGTTAACGGACGCAGGCATATCCACACATCTTCTGAAAATATTTCTAGGAATGTGCCGGAACCATGTTCCGAGTTGGGCGTCATCTAGCAACCTGAGCCGCTCTTCTGCGATCAGCCCTCATTAGTACTCTCTTGTTAGGTGAACCATGAAGCGTTCGCATGCTCTCGCTTTGTCTGCGATGACCCTCTTTCTCGCTACCTCGGCCTCGGTTCAGGCCCAGATGCCGAGGTCGGGCCAACAGTGCCAGCCTGCCGTTGCCAATGCGTCCATGTACAGCAACTGCCGCCTCCGCATCGTCCAGGGCGAGGAAGTCTGCCGATGCGCAATCCGTCCGCAGGCGCGGCGTGCAGTAAACCAAGACCTTAGAGCCGAGACGACAGGATCGATCGCGGTCCCCGGAGGATCTTTCCTGGATCGTATCTTCGGCTCTGGCACGAACTCTGTCGCAGTCGGCACTCCAGCGCGATCCGCAGCTGGTTCATCTGCGATTGCTGGTTCCACGAGGGGCAGCAGTGCGACCTCCTCCGGCGCCATGGCGGGTGCAGTCGGGAACCCGGGTTCAGGTAACGCGGCCGGACAATCCGCAGGTGGAGGCCTCGCCGGAGCCGCTCCAGGAGATGCATCATCTGGCGCTTCCCTTGGCGGAAACTCTGCGAGTGGCAGTGGCAGCCGCGGGTCGGCAGGTTCCGGCGGCAATGGCAATGGTGCCGGGACGGGTCATGGCAACGGACCGGGGAACGGAAACGGTCAGGGGCCAGGCAACAACAACGGCCTGGGCAACGGATCGGAGCCGGCCGACAACACCAGTACCGATGTAAAGGGCACCGATCCGTCCAACCCAGGCGGCGGCAACGGCAATGCCGGAGGTGGTGGTCGGGGAGGCAACGGTGGCGCTGGCGGCAACGGCAATGGTGGCAATGGCCATGGTGGCGGAAACGCTGGTGGCAACGGAAACGGCAACGGGGGCGGGCGACGCTGAAGCCCCGTCTGCTGTGGGCTTCCAGCGAGGTCGCCCAGCCACTCCCCTGAGGCTGCGCGCCAGCCATCTGCTCCGATAGAGGCCCTTGGCTGGTTCACCAGCCAAGGGCCTTCATGTTCGAAACGTTATTTTCCATCCTTGCAGGTTCGGTGCGGGCAGCATGAATGAAGTACTTGAGCTGGTATGTTTCGGAAACGAACGGGATGTCGTCCTGCGGGCCACCCCGGAGGGCAGGGGGCTGCCGAAACTAAACCGACCGCGACACCAGAGACGTCTACCAAAAAGCCACCTCTTGCCTGTGCCCATCGGCCACGGTGTAAATTTTTTACCCCCTGCAGATAGAAGGAGAAAAGCAATAATACTGCTGAGGTTCTAGCGTGCCCCGCCCCCTCCCGCGTTCAGGCTTTCGGTTCGCGACCAGGATCCTTATTCCCGTTGGAGTTGTTACGCTGGCCGCCATCGTCCTCTCCGCAACTGGGTTGCTCGTCGCGGCCCATCAGAGTGACAGCATCTCGGTCGAGCGCCAGGTCCGCACCACCCGCCACGCCATCCACAGCAGCGTCTACGAACTCAGCAAGCAGCAGCAGACCATTGCCGTCTGGGATCAAGCCGTCCAGGAGTTGCATAGCCCTTCGACAAACTGGCAATGGGTGAATGACGAGATTGGCGTTTGGCTGTACCAGCTCTTTGGTCACGATCAGGTCTACATCCTAGACCCGCACAATGCGCCAGTTTATGCGATGACCGATGGGGAGCGTGCGTCGGCGGACCAATTCCTCCGGGTGAAGTCCGACCTGCAAACCTTGATCAACGGTGTGCGTGATCCAGTGCATGCCGAACAGAACCGACAGAACCGCAGTCGTTTAGGGCAGGCAAGCAGCGTGGCCGGTTCAGGCGACGAGGTCGATTTTGACGCCCACTTTCTGGAAGTGCTCGGCCGGCCAGCAGCCGCCAGCGCGATGAAGTTCATGCCATCGACCGCGGCTGTCACCCAAGAACGTGGCCGTGAGTTCATCATTGTTTCGGTTCGGTTCCTCGATAGTGACTTCCTCAAGGAGTTGTCCGAGCGAAACCTCATTGATGGTGCGCGTCTGTCACAGCTTGACACAGCAATGTCCAGTGAGAAGGCGTTGCCGCTCACGAGCGACCTCGGCCGACCAATCGGGTACTTCATCTGGACACCGGAACTCCCTGGCACAAAGATTCTGTGGGTCCTCGGACCCATTGCCGGGCTCGTTCTTGCAACCGTGGTCATGATGATGGCTCTGCTCGTTCGCTGGCTCCGGCGCTCCATGCTGGAACTTCGGGCGAGCGAGGCGCATGCCCAGCACCTAGCCTCGCATGACGTCCTGACAGGGCTGCCGAACCGCAGTCTGTTCGATGAACGACTCGACCAGGCCCTTGTTCGCACCCGGCGCGGCGACAAGCTCGCGCTCCTGACGCTCGATCTCGACCGCTTCAAGCAGGTGAACGACATGCTTGGCCATGTGGCGGGGGATATCCTGCTCCGCGAGTTTGCTGGCAGGCTCTCCAGGTTGATCCGTCCCACCGACACAGTCGCGCGGCTGGGAGGAGATGAGTTCGCCCTTGTGCAGACAGGAATACAGGATCGGCATGATGTTGAAGCCCTCTGTGCACGCATTCTTGAGGCTGTGCGCCAGCCGTTTGACCTTCTTGGCCGCCAGGCGGTTGTCGGCGTCAGCATCGGTGTCGTCCTCGCGCCAGAGGCGGGAACGGATCGCGCCGAACTCCTGCGCAAGGCGGATATCGCTCTCTATCATGCCAAGGACGAAGGACGCGACTGTCATCGCTACTTCACAAACTCCATGGATGAGTCGGTCAAGCGTCGCGCCCTCATTGAGGAGGAATTGCGAACGGCACTCGGGTCGGGGGAGGGGTTGAAGGTCTTCTACCAGCCTCAGGTGGCGCGTACCGGCGGCCCCATGATTGGCTTGGAGGCTCTGATCCGCTGGGAGCACCCGACGCGCGGCCTCATCACGCCCGACCAGTTCATCCCGGTCGCGGAGGAGACAGGGCTTATCGTGCCCTTGGGCGAGTGGGTCTTACGGCAGGCGTGTGCGACTTCGCACCGATGGCCGGATCTGTTCGTCGCCGTTAATCTGTCACCCGTGCAGTTCCGGTCCGGTGGCTTCGCGCAACGGGTCATCGAGATCGTTCGGGAGTGTGGCGCCGACCCGCGCCGGATCGAACTTGAAGTCACCGAAGGCACCCTGCTCGACAATGATGAGTTCACGCGCGGTGCCTTGGATCTGCTGCGGAGCGCGGGCTTCAGGATCGCCCTGGACGACTTCGGGACGGGGTATTCGAGCCTGAGTTATCTGCGACAGTACGAAGTCGACAAGATCAAGATCGACCGTTCCTTCATTCAGCACCTGGGGCATGCCGCGGATGAGGACTCCGCTGCGATCATCACGGCGATTGTGACCCTCGGACATACGCTGGGCTTGACGGTCGCGGCAGAGGGCATTGAGACAGAGGATCAAAAGCTTGCCCTTGCAGCGATGGGGTGTGATGAGCTGCAGGGCTACTTGTTCTCACGGGCGCTTCCAGAAGAGGAAGTGGCGGGTCTGCTCTTAAATTCTCATCGCGTCCGAGAACCTGTGTCGGAGCAATCGCCGACGCCTTGAGGGGCCGGCTTGGCGCTGTTGCCGTGATCCTTGCGCTCCTCTTCCCTCGCCAATGCCTCCAGGTGCTCGGCTGTCTCAAGGAGTTGCTCGCGTACCTCGTTGATCGAGATCTTTTCGACAGCAGTGCGGATTTCCTGAACCTGACGGCGGTACTCCGCCACTTTGTCATGACAGGGATGATGCACGGCTTGCCGCCTCCGACAAATCCCAAGCTGATGCACGCCAGCCGAAGGGGCGACGCCGGCGCGACCGGAGTTGAAGGCTCTCCTGATCGGCCGGCGTCGGGGCCTCGCAATCAGGGCGGTCCAGCGGACCAGGCCGTGAGAGGCCGCTGCCATCAGATTACCTCGACAAGCTGCCACGTCGAAGCTCTCCTTTGGCTTATGTTGCTACTCCATCCGCGCGCCCGGAAAGGGCTGGGCCGTTCACCCGGCGAATGAAGCTCCATAGCTGTTTGGCGGGTAGCCCAAAGCTGTCAACTCCAGATAGTCAGCCTTGAGCAGCACCCGCTGGAGCCGATGCCCTGAGGGGCACAACGTTGGCCATCTCAGAGGTACGCGCGGCGGCCTGTTGAATCGCGGCTTCGAGCGCATCCGGCACGTAAGGCTTCCGCAGGACCGCAAAGCCTTCCCTGTCGGCCTCCGCGACGGCCTCGCTGTAGCCGGTGGCCAAGACGACCGCAGTCCAGGGCCACCGCTCGCGGATGGTCCGGGCCAGATCGACACCATCCATCGCGCCCGGCATCACAAGATCAGAGAACACAACGTCGACGCGGACACCCGCTTCCAGGACAGCTAAGGCGTCGTCGCCACTGCGCGAGCTGCTGACGGAGTGCCCGCGCTCGGTCAGCACCGTCTCCGCCATCTCCGCCACCTGCACATTGTCCTCCACCACGAGTATGCTCAGGGCGCGTGGGTTTGCCGGCTTGGGTGCGCTGTCCTGTACGGCAGGCGCAAGCTCATCCGCCGTGGCCTTGGGCAGGTACAGCGTGATCGTGGTGCCGCGCCCTACCTCACTGCGGATGTCGACGGATCCGCCGGAATGCTCAACGAGGCCATAGACCTGCGCCAATCCAAGGCCGGTGCCCTTGCCTATCTCCTTGGTGGTGAAGAACGGCTCGAAGACGCGAGCCAGCACCTCCCGCGGCATCCCCACTCCGGTATCTGACAGAGACAGGGCCACCCCCTCCAACACCTCGCCGTCACGCAGCATCGTGTTCTCGGTTTTGACGCAAAACGTTCCGCCCTTCGGCATGGCATCGCGGGCATTGGCCGCCATGTTGATGAGCGCCACCTGGAGCTGCGAGGGATCGATCCGGACGGGCCAGAGCTGCTCGGCCAGCTCCAGCTCCAGCCGGATGTCGCCGCGCAGGGACTGGACGATCATGTCCTCGGCCTGGGCGATGACCTCGTTGAGGCTGACGGTCTCGGCATGCAGCGGCTGCTTGCGCGCGAACACCAGCAGCTTGCCGGTCAGGGTCCGGGCCTGCTCGACGGCGCCGAGCGCATTGCCGATCAGGCGGCTGCGGCGCTCGTCGTCCTTGGCGCGGCGCAGGAGGTCGAGGTTGCCCATCACCACCGCGAGAAGGTTGTTGAAGTCGTGTGCGATGCCGCCCGTGAGCTGACCGAGGGCTTCCATCTTCTGGGCCCGGCGCAGGCGCTCCTCCACCTCCTCGCGGCGGTGCGTCTCCTGGGCGAGCTGGGCTGTGGCCGCCTGCTCGCGTCTGTAGCGCGCCAGCGCCAATCCGGTCATGGCCGCAAGCCCCGCCATGATGACCAGGGTGATAAGACCATACCGGATCAACTGCTCACGCCAGCCAGCCAGAACCGCGTCCGTTCCAAGCGCATAGCGGACATAGATCGGGTAGCGGTCGAGTTTCTGGTAGGCGATGATGCGCTCGATCCCATCGTTCGAGGAGACGCCGGTGTAGGCGCCGGTGGGGCTCGTCTGGACGGCCTCCATGAACCTGTCACCTGCCCGCGCGGCCTTGGCCTTGGTGCTGGTGTGAGCATCCCGGACCAGGATCGTGCCATCGGCCCGCACCAGGCTCGCCGCATGGTCCATGTCAGGGGCGCTGCGGCGGTAGAGATCCTGGAAGTAGGACGGGTAGGCGGCCACCAGAATGGCACCGGTCAGACGTCCATCAGGGCCAACCAGCGGCCGCGCGACGGTGAACAGGTCATTGCCATTGACGCGCCCACGCAGGGTTTCGCCGACCATGAGCTCCCGCCGCCCAGCCCGGAAGGCCATCATATAGGGTCGGTCGGCAATGCTCACCTGTGGGACAGGGTAGTGGCCGCTGGCGCTCTGGAGCACCCCATCCTGATCCACCACCCAGATCGAGCCGATCTGCTTTTGCTGGGCGATGATGTCTTTCAGCAGGTGGTGCAGTTCAAGCGAGTTGCGCAGGTCGCCCGCTGCCATCGAGGCGACCCGATCCTCGACCCGGTCCATGACCAGCTCATAGGACTCGAACACCTTCTGGGCATGGCCCTGGAGAACCAGAGTGGCCCGTTCAATCGCCTTGTAGGCTTCATCCAGGGCATGGGTTCGGCTGTGCCAGGCAGCGGCACCGAACAGGCTGACGGGAAGCACCAGGGAGACGATGAACAAGACCCAGAGAACCCGGTGAGCCCCCTCCAGCCCGAACCATCGACGCGCCACATCGGGCAAGGTGCTCTCCATACTAAGCCAACTGGCTTCCGTCCCATGATGGGCGTGGTAACGTCTTCTCAGGGTTCTGCCAAGCTTTGCTCGAGGAGGTGCCCCGCAGGCCTTTGCAGCTTAGCCGGACTGCCAAACGCCATTGGGCCGGGAAAGTTCCTGGTCCGGAGGGGCGATGTTCAGACTCCGGAAGGTCGGCCGGTGGCGAGCCTCTTGAGGGTTCAGGCCGAGGCTTCCGCCTCACACGTGCCCGTAGAGTTGGCAAGAGCGGAGCTGGCGTGGTCCCGAGGACTGATCATCCCGTGTTGATGTCAGTGCAGAACCGGCTCCAGCGGGATGGACAAAAGGACCTCACCAGACAGGTCCACGACATCCAGCTGCCAGCCCTGCCAGGATGCGCCGACCTGGATGGCCTCCTCGCGGATGTCCTCGATGGCTTGCAGGGCGAAGTCCCTCGCCGTTGCGAGGTCCAGGATTTCGACACCTGTATCGTCTCCGATGAACTCGTGACTGTTCACCAGATGAAAGTAGCAGCGCATTAACGGTCCACCGGTTGAGCCAGCGCAAGGCTGCCCAACCAATCCATTGAGAAGCTCAAGATCACCGGATCTAGGATCATTTTCTGGTGATTTAGTCGAACCCTTTCCTGCGCCAACTGAACGATTTGCTGATTTGTCTGCGCGGAATAAGTCGGCCGAGCTTCCGTTATTCTTCATTCCGGCACTGATACGAGCCGTCAGGAGGCCCCATGAGCGAGCAGGATCTTTATGTTATCCGCGCGTCGGGAGAGGGCTGGGCCGTTCAACTCGCGGACGAAACGCTTGGGCAGTTCGGTGAGCGGCCAAAAGCCATCGAGGCTGCTGTTATGGTGGCTCAGGCTTCTGCACGGCGCGGGAGGCTCTCGGGCGTTGTGCTGGACGAGGGGGACGACGTAGTTCTGATCTGGGAGCC
This sequence comes from Microvirga yunnanensis, assembly GCF_025460875.1. NCBI lineage: Bacteria > Pseudomonadati > Pseudomonadota > Alphaproteobacteria > Hyphomicrobiales > Methylobacteriaceae > Microvirga > Microvirga yunnanensis. The sequence goes on along the minus strand of NZ_JAMXFI010000082.1, from coordinate 21,956 downwards.
TGGACGCGACATGTACTCGAAGCTCTCGTGAGATCGATCACTGGTCCTGAGGCCCGTCGCTGCCACGCTCATTCGGTGGAGGCACTCTGGCCCAGACCTCGGCGGCTCGGGCGAGCATCATCGCGACGGCCTCCCGGACGGCTTCGTCAGTAGTGCTGACACGGGCACTTTCCAGGATCAGGCCAAGCCGCCGCCGGTCCAGCCACGGCAAGGCGGCTAGAGTGGACTCAAGGTCCAGCCGGGCAACGGCAGAAACACCGGCACGTTGGGCAATTTCATCCACCTTGGCGGCAAGCACGCTCAAGTGGTCGGCAACATGGCTGGAAGAAGGATCTGACCGAACAAATGGCATTGAATATTGAACGTTGTTTCAAAAGTCCTGCTCCCCAGCCGTCCCCTTGAGGTCCTAGAACGTCCATGCGCGGTCACCGTTCCGCTAATCCTTTATGGGTTAAGGGAGATCTCGGTGGATTTGCTGCCGCATGGTTAACACATCGCGCGGCCTCTCGACCGAGCTCTCGTGACCGACCTAAAATCTCAAGCCGCGTTGGGGTGATGGAGAAAGACTGATTGACGCCGCGGTGAATGAGGGTGGGACAGCGATAAGGCAGAGGGCGACAGCCCTTTCACAGTGTTCGCGCTGAACCTGAGCAATATGTTGCCGCAATTCACTGTGAGGATCCGGCCGACGTGCCAGTCCACCTTTTGCGAGACGGTTCATGACCCAGAAGGATCGCGCTGCGCTTTATGTGCGGATTGGGCTCATCCTGGCAGTCTTCGCCATGATTGGCGGGGTTATTGCCGAACCACTTCTCCGACCTTTGTGGTCGCCGCAGGTGACGGTTGCCCAGCGGTAGCCTTCCGCCCACCTGCGGATCGGTGCCCTCGGCCAAGCTTGCGGACGAGGGGTAGGTCAAATTCACGCCATCGTTCTGGGGCGGCCCGGGTGCATCCGAGCCAACTGAACCCGGCGTCGGACGACCGGCGGCAGCTCCGGCCAATCCACCCAACGCAGGGTGAAAAGGTCATCACCTCTGATTCCAACAATCCGGGCTTCGCACCAGTCAGGGTAGGGCGGATCCTTCGTCAATTCGAGCGAACCCACTTCAAGATCGGCCCAGCCGCAGGGCTGTCTCATCGCGCCGGGGGCTTTCCATATGAAGGCTTAGCCGGTGCGACAGGTCCTGGCGCAGTCAGCTCAGACACAGCAGTACCCGTCGGCTGGTTGGTTGTGCGGTTTTGAAGCTGGAGCCCGCTGTTCAGAGCCGTCGTTTGTAGCTTCAGGAAGAGCGATGGCTTTACGAAGGGCACAAACGCCTTGCCACTGGCGAACACTTGCCCTCGCGGGACACGTGCCGCCCGGGCCTACTAGGCGCGCCAACATAGCGCCACGCTATGCGCAAGAGCCAGTGATCAGGCTGTAGGAGAGGCGTGGAGTTGGTGCTGCACGGGCTTTCACATTGTACCCGCTGTTCTCGTTTGCTATCGCGGCTCCTGAACCAGCTAACACCAACGAATATTGTTCTAGAACCAGCGCGTTTCCACAGTATGACCACCAGCATCTTTAACAGCGGCGTTCCCGTATGGGATGAGACCACCCGACTTGCGGCTCTTCGAGAGAGTGACGTTCTCGATACCCCGCCTGAAACAGCTTTCGACGACGCTGTTCAGGTCGCGGCTCAGGTCTGCCAAGCACCCATGGCGGCGGTGGGGTTCCTGGCCCAGGACCGGCACTGGTTCAAAGCCAAGCTCGGCTTTAACGACAGTCAAATTCCATCCGATCTCTCGATTTGCTCTCATGCCATTCGGCAGCCTGGCCCAGTGGTCATCGGCGATCTCCGAGAGCACCCAGGACTGCGGACAAATCCTTATGTGACCGGACAGCCGGGGTTGCGCTTCTACGCCGGGATCGCCTTGAAGACGGCGGATGGACTGCCGCTCGGCACGTTGTCCGTGCTCGACTGTGCGGCGCGTCCGGAAGGTCTATCGGAGGCGCAGGAGCAGACACTCATGGCGCTCGCCCGGTCGATCGAGCGCGAGATGAAGCTCAAACGGGCCGAGCGGGAGCTCGCCCAGAAGACCGAAATGCTGCGTCGTCTGCATGCCAGCTTCGAGAACTGCATCAAGGTCATCGACCTTGAGGGCAAATTGCGGTTCATGAATGAGGGTGGCTGCCGTGCCATGGACGTAGACGACTTTTCGAGGATTGAAGGCCGCAACTGGCTCGATTTCTGGAAGGGCATAACCGCGGATGAGGCGCGCAGGGCCGTGTTGCAGGCCACAACCGGAGGAACCGGCCGCTTCCGTGGGTTCTGTCCGACTCTGGCTGGGACGCCAAAATGGTGGGACGTGGTGGTCACGCCAATCATGGGCAGTGACGGCAAACCGGATGCACTGCTCTCGATCTCCCGAGACATCACAGGCGTTTATCAGACTGAAGAGAATTTGCGTCAAAGCGAGGAACGCCTTCGCCTCGCTATTGAGACCACCGGTCTCGGCATTTGGGACCTTAACGCAGTCACAGGCGAGCGGCAGTGGAGCGTAGAGGCGCGGAACCTCTTCGGATTTGCTTCTGATGCCAGGATTACGCAGGATTCGATCCTTGAACGGGTCCATCCTGCTGATCGTGATCAACTGACGAGCAGTGTTTACTCCGATCAGCCCAGCGACCGCCTGAACTTTGCGAATACGTTCCGGATTTTCCGGGCCGACACTGGTGAGGAACGGTGGATCACCTCGACCGGGCACACAGTCCTTGATCGGAATGGACGGCCAGTGCGCAAGGTTGGGATTGCTCAGGACGTCACCCAACACGTTGCGGCTGAGGAAGCCCTGCGTTCAAGTGAAGACAATCTGCTTCGGCAAACGGCTCACCTGCAATCGATCCTGGCGACCGTACCGGATGCCATGATTGTGGCCGACGACAGGTCCATTATCACGTCCTTCAGCGCCACCGCCGTCAAGATGTTCGGCTATCAGCCTGAGGAAGTGATTGGTACCAGCGTCAAATTCCTGATGCCGCTGCCGTATCGAGAGAACCACGACGGCTTCATCTCCCGCTACCGTCAGACCGGTGAGCGGCGGATTACTGAGAGCGGACGTGTGCTCGTGGCTCAGCGCAAGGATGGCTCAACATTCCCGATGGAAGTTCATTTGGGCGAGATGCAATCGGGAGGCGCGCGCTACTTCACTGCCTTCATCCGTGATCTGACCGATCGGCAACATACCGAAAAGCGGATGCAGGAACTGCAATCCGAACTGGCCTATATGTCCCGTTTGACTGCCATGGGTGAGATGGCCTCGACCTTAGCCCATGAGGTGAACCAGCCGCTGACCGCCATCACCGGGTACTTGAAGGGCTGCGGCATGATCCTGAGCCGGATGGAAGGTGAGCACGTTGCCATGTTGCGCCATGGCCTCGACGAGGCAGCGGAGGAGGCGCTTCGCGCAGGCGAGGTGATCCGGCAACTCCGAGCCTTTGTGGGACGCGGAGAGACGGATCAGGCGATCGAAAGCCTGCAGAAGCTGATCGAGGAGGCCGGCGCTTTAGCGCTGGTAGGGGCGAAGGACAAAGGGATCAAGGTCGAGTTCGACTTACCTGTGAGAAGTCCCAAGGTGATCGTCAGCCGCGTTCAGATCCAGCAGGTTCTGCTGAATCTCGTCCGTAACGCCATGGAGGCGATGCAGGGCGTGGAACGGCGCAATCTGCAAATCAGAGCAGAGTTGGTCAGCGATGGGACGATGGCTCAGATCTCCATCAAAGACACCGGCACGGGCATTGCCCCAGCCATTCTGGAGAAGCTGTTCACCCCATTCACGACGACAAAGCAAACTGGCATGGGGGTGGGTTTGTCGATCTGCCGGACCATCATCGAGGCACATGGCGGGAAAATCTGGGCGGACTCGACATCTGGAGACGGAACAACCTTCCACTTCACTTTGAGGACAGTGAAGGATGAGGAGATTGCAGAAGCGTATTGAATGACAGCTCATGGGCCGATGCTCGCCGGCGAGGAGGACTCCATCGTCGAAGGCAGCAACCGCCGCGTTGTGATTGTGATCGAGTGTTAGACCCGATGAAGCAGTTGCAGATACCGACGAAGCGTTGTCGGCTGGGTGCACGCATTTGCAGTCCGTTTCACAACCGCTCTGCAACGCTCGTGGCTCTCCCAACGCTACACGCTTCAGGAGCTCGACGACCGCACGGGCGGACCGGCCCGATGCGTGCGGGTCAAGGACACGGTTGGTCGTCTCGGCTTCATAACGCCCTTGACGCATAATTTCTGCGAGAGCTGCAACCGCGTGCGCCTGACCTGCACCGGGCAGCTCTTCATGTGCCTTGGCCACGAGGATATGGCTGACCTGAGAACGCCGTTGCGTTCGTTCGACGGAAACGAGCCCCTTGAGCGGGCGATCGCGGAAGCAATCAGCCGCAAGCCCAAATTACATGACTTCATCATCGACCGCCGCCACCACCGTCCCGCGGTCGGGCGTCACATGAGCATGACAGGGGCTGACGGGGAACCTATGGTCACTTAGCCATCTCGTCGCTTGCTCTGTCCGACACCTCGGATCGCGGCGACGTCCCGGACCGCTTAGGTGGCGCGATCGGGTTCTCCGGATGAGTTCATTGCGGATTCCGGTCTCGTCCTCCCACGGATCGGGACGAAAACCGGCTGTCTCGGGGGCCGGCAGCAGGGACTCTTGATCTGCCACGCTTGGATTGGGCACAAGGCAGCCAGTCCGGCGCAACGCGAATCGCGGAGCCGGGTTGTACAGGCGTAGCAGTGGAGAGCCGAGGATCGTGACGACACCCACCCCAACGTCGGATGAGCCTTCTGGACCCAAGCCGCAAAGGGACATTCTGTCGTTGGCAGAGTCAGTGCCACCACCTGCCCCTTCCCGCGTCGAACGGTTTAAGGCTCAGGTGGCGCCGCTGGGACTGAAAGTCATCATGGAAGGCCGACGGATTGCCGGGATGATCCCGGCACGGACCCGCCCCGCCGCTGCGCAGACCGCCCGCCTGGCCCACGTCGCGGCACAGCGTACGATGGCGATCCTCGGGCCGTGGCGGAAGCCCATCGTCCAAGGCGCAAGGCGTGCCGCTGCGGGAGTGGGTAGGATCCTGGGGCGTATCCGGCTGCGTCACCTCCTGATCGTCACCGGCAGCTTTGCTGTCCTGCTGATCCTGATCGTCGGCTACAGCATCGCCACTCTGCCCTTGGACGGCGGCTTGCAGGTCGACCCGACCCCGAGCGCGCTCGTCATTGAGGCGGACGGCGGCGAGACCTTCGCGACCCGCGGCGTCTTCAAGGGCACCAAGGTCACGGCGGCCGACTTGCCACCCCACCTTGCCCAGGCCATCGTGGCCATCGAGGACCGCCGCTTCTACAGCCATCTTGGCGTCGATCCCTGGGGCATCCTGCGGGCGGCTTGGCGCAACTGGCAGGCCGGCGGCACCCGCGAGGGCGGCAGTACCATCACTCAGCAGTTGGCCCGCCTGATGTTCCTGTCCCCCGATCAGAACCTACGCCGCAAGATCCAGGAGGCCGTCATTTCCCTCTGGCTGGAGAGCCAGCTCAGCAAGGAGGAGATCCTCCTGCGCTACCTGAATACGGCCTACTTCGGCTCCGGCGCGTATGGCGTGGATGCTGCCGCCCATCGCTATTTCGCCAAGTCGACCAAGGAACTCTCCTTAGCCGAGGCAGCGATGCTCGCGGGCCTCGTCCGGGCGCCGTCCCAGCTCGCCCCCACCCGCAACCTCGGAGGGGCCAAGGAGCGGGCCGACACCGTTCTCCAGGCCATGGTCGAGTCCGGAGCGATCACGGCCGAGCAGGCCGAGGCGGCCCGCTCCGAGCCCGTGAACCTGCGCGTCCCGCCCGAGACCCCGCCAGGCACCAACTACTTCGTCGATACGGCGGCCGCCGACGTGCGCCGTCTGCTCGGCGGTGCCTCAGGCGACATGACCCTGCGCTCAACCCTCGATCTGGAGCTCCAGCGGCTGGCGGAGGGCATTATCGAGCGCCGGCTCGACGCCGAGGGGCAGAAGAAGAACGTCTCGCAAGCGGCCTTGGTCGCCCTCTCACCCGATGGGGCCATCCGGGCGCTCGTCGGCGGCCGCGACTACGAGGCGAGCCAGTTCAACCGGGCCACGCAGGCCCGGCGTCAGGCCGGCTCGCTGTTCAAGCTGTTCGTCTATCTAGCCGCGATGCAGAAGGGCTACGATCCCCAGTCCACGGTCGTCGACCGCCCGACCCAGATCGGCGATTGGGAGCCGCAGAACGCGAACGGTCGCTTCCGTGGTCCCGTCAGCCTCCGCAACGCCTTCGCCCAGTCGATCAACACGGTCGCGGCGCAACTCGCCGACGAGGTCGGCATCCCGGCGGTGATCGAGACGGCCAAGCGTCTGGGCGTCCAGTCCGAGCTGCCAGCCGTGCCGAGCCTGGCGCTTGGGTCAGCCGAGGTGACCCTGCTGGAGATGACGCGCGCCTATGGCGCGGTGGCCACCGGCAACCTCGCTCTCGAGCCTTACACCGTCCGATCCATCCAGGGTTCAACGCAGCAGGCCCTGTTCACCCGCCCCGGAGGCGCACCTCGCGTGGAGGGCCTAGGTGAGAGCCGTGCGGCGATGCTCGACCTCCTGCAAGCGGTCGTGCGCGAGGGAACGGGCAAGGCGGCACGCCTTCCGAACCTGCCGGTGGGTGGCAAGACGGGCACCACACAGGAGTATCGCGATGCCTGGTTCGTCGGCTTCACGCCCGATCTGATCGTCGGGGTCTGGGTCGGCAATGACGACAACACGCCGATGAACAAGGTCGTGGGCGGCGATCTGCCGGCCGAGATCTGGCGGGACTTCCTGAGCCGGGCCGCTCCGCTGCTCGCCAAGGACAAGCGACAGGCGCCGGCAGCCCAGGTGGCTGCTGCCCCTACACGTGACCCTGTCCAGGCCGCCGCGGGAGCCGACCTTGTGCGCGGGGTTCCGGAGGTGCTGGATACGGGGACCTTGAGCATCCGTGGCACGGTTGTTCGCCTGGAGGGCATCCAAGGCGAGCGGGGCAACATGGCCCGGCAGCTCGCCCGTTTCCTGCGGCGCCGCGAAGTTGTCTGCACTCCGACTGAAACCGCAGGAGTCCAACGCTGCCAGATCGGGAACTACAATCTCTCCGCCATCATCCTGGCGGCGGGCGGCGGACGCGCGTCGCCGGATGCGGCGGAGGAGCTTCAGGCGGCCGAGGACCAGGCCCGCTCAGCCCGGCTCGGGGTATGGAGGCGAAGACGGTAGACACTGGGGGAACGCGATCCTGCTCACTTTGCACACCGTCTGGACTTGCGAGATCCTGGGTCGCTGAGGGTCGGCCGTGTGGTCTTGGTTCGCCCTTCCCGGGACCCGAGAGGTGATGTGTGATGTCCAGCTCTGAGATGACGTCGAATGTCGGCTTACGTGACGAGAACGCGGATGGCTTAGCTCTTCTTCGACGGATGTGGGCTCGTCGTTCCACTTCGCCCCGGCATCTGGTGGCCCCCGGGCCAACGGACGAAGAGATCCGCCAACTGATGAGAGCCGCATCCCGGGCACCTGACCATCAGCGCCTGAAGCCGTTCCGCTTTCTGACAATCCCCCGCGATGCACGGGAATCCTTGGCTGACGTGTTCGAGGCGGCCGAGCGGGAACTCGATCCAAGCATCGGTGGCGAAAAGCTCGAGCGCGCTCGCGAGAAGGCCCTTCACGCGCCGGTCCTTCTGGCTGTGGTCTCTCGGCTGCAGGCGAACGATGAGGTTCCCGAGATCGAGCAGCGTGCATCGGCCGGGGCTGCCCTGGGCGGCACCGTCAACTTAACTGAGTAAAGGCCGCTTTCCGGCGTTTTCAGCTATTCCCCGGCAGGCCTAAGCTCTTGAAAATGCGTGATGCGTTCGGGGCCTAAACACCGAAAACCGCAAGTAAAAGCGTTAAGTTGACGATGCCTCCCAGGATATCGAAACAGCTGCTTTTTATGTTCGGGCGACATCAATCGGACGAGAGTGTCGAGCAGGGGGTCAGACGGCTCAAGCCCGTATTCCTCCTGGGCCCGCTTGTAGGCTTCGCTGAGATCATGCCCGAGTCCCATCAGCACAGCCATGCGGTCGCCCTTTGCGGCGAGGAACGCCTTCAGAGCCAGTTCTAGACCATGGCAGAGTGAGAAGAACCGCGGGCTGAGGAACTGCGGCTCCTCTTCGAGTTTCCTCGCCGCTCCGATGTAGGACCGCGCAGTCTTATGGAGCTTCCCCGCGTGAATCCCTGGGGGCATGGGGACAAGCCTTGCTTTCTTCCCGTTCGTCATCGCTTTACAAGTCCTTGTACCCGCGCCGCCGCTTCAGAGCGGCCGGCGCTTCAAGCGCTTGGCCCGCCTCGTCCTCGGTCGCGTATATCTCGACCAACTCCTGCCCGTTCGTCCCGATCCGTCCCCAATTGCGCACCAGGCGAATGGTCCCGAACAGATCCCGCTCGATCATGAGCGAGTAGAAGCGCCGGATGCTCTGCTCCGGGTCGATCCGGTGAAGCACGAGATGGAACTGGATAGAGGAACGCTCGTCGTCCATCACGATCCTCGTTTGTTATCAACTGCCAGGCTCCCCCGGCTGAGAAGGAGTTCACGATGGATGACTTCGGCAGGTATTTACCGTGGCTCCTGCTGGCCCTGGGCATTGCGATAACTGCCACAATGTTACTGTATGGACTCGGATACATTCTGTAGACGTTCAAGAACCCGGCTCTGCCGAATGCCCTGCTCCAAGTCGATCCGGTGCAGTACCAGATGGTGCTTGATCGGGAGCGGAGGTCGTCCTTCACGCTCCAGCCTCTTTAACCCTACGGCTCGTCCCACCACGGAGGAGGCTCCGCGCCGAGCTCCTCGGTTGCGAAGGCGGCGAGAAGGTTCATAGCTTGGCCCAGGATAGGCCTGGCGAGAAAGGCAGGCTTGTGGATTGCAACCAGAGCCGCAGGCAGTTCCTCTTCCTCGAGCTTCTTCAGCGCCCGCCACCGCTTTTTCTCGGTTTTATGCTGCATGACGAGCACCGGCAGATAAGCCGCGAGCTGGGTCAACATCTCTTCGTCGCTGCGGGGGCTCTCGAACCGGAAAGGTGGTGGCGTAACAGGATGCTTCTTTTTCATCGGCGCGTCCCTCATAGCTGTAGCGGCCCAAGCCTCTAACTCCGTCCTACCCTCATTCGCCTCGGCTTTGCCTACTTGCCCGAGCGCGGGGATACTGCTCCGAACGCGTCGAGAGATAGTGCCGATAGACCTCGACGGCGTGCCGGCCGGCCTCGCCCCTGCTCGGCTCGACTCCGCTGGTAGGCCGACCATAGCGCGGACAAGACAGGGCAACCGTCATCGACCACTCCCAATGGCCTGATTGAGGCCCGCCCTCAATCAGGTGAATGTTGCCGATCGTCTCGTCGCCGGTTTCCATGTGGAAGCGCGGGAAGCGCACGTCGGGATCGAAGGCCGTGAAGGCGTTATCGTGCCGCCATGCACTGTCGGGGTAAACGTCAGCGGTTTTCTTCCAGTAAATCGGCATTCCATGAATCTTGTTTGACCGGGGAGCGGAGGTCGTCAGGCATCGGACTGCCTCAGGCGCTCATTTCGCCGGATTGCGATATTTGCCAGTGGGGCGGACCTTGTAGACCTCCCGCACCCGCTGGGCTCCCTCTTCGCGCGCCTTGGTGGCGATCTCCTGTTGCACCTCATCAAGACTGCCGTGCGCCCGACCGCACTGGGCGCAGCGCACCATGCCTGCGGCTTCGATCCTGGGCGGCAGAATGGCTTGCCCATCCCCGCATTTCGGACACGGGTAAGCAAACGTGATGGGTGTCATCATCGCTTAGGCGCCCCTTTCCTCGCTGTGGTCTCAGGATCTAGCCCGGCCCTCAACTGCCTCGGCTCTGCCGAATGTAAGGCAGTGGCCGCCAGCCAACGATGTGCCGGTCGAAGTAGGTGTGGGTGCCGTAGCGAGCACCGAAGACGCGCCAATGGCTCCTCCGGGTGATATCATCAGTTTCCCAGACCCCGACCGTCACCGCATAGGTGGGCGGCGCCTCCGCGTCCTCGATCCAGAGGATGACAGGAGTTCCATCACGCGGCGCTAGCCGGACCGGATACCAGTCGTCTACGATGGCTCGTTCTCGGTTCAAGACTCTACCTCGGCTCGATCCCGGATGAGTTCCACCCTGCTGTGTTCCGTCTCCAGCGCGTGAACGCGGGCCTTGATCCAGCCGCTCATCCTGTCGACGAACTCCATGGCGTAAGCCGCCGAACTCTCATCAGCCTCATAGGTGCGCCGGAACGCCTCCCGCACCTTGGCCACCTCCTCCTGAATGTAGGCCGGGCGTGCTCCCTCGGGCACGGCTGTCGCTCTTTCAGCTATGGTGTTGACGATCCGCTGGATCCGTGTGGCCCGTTGTGTCTTGTCCATCCTTGCCACTCGTCTCGGTCTCGCCAATCCTGCTCGACGCCTCCGGCTTTGCCGAGGGCTCTTCTTCAGTTTTCCAGGATAGGATGTTGGAGGTCGTTGCAGCACAGAGTCTACTGGCGGAAGGCCGCTATCCCTTCCATTCTTAGCCTCTTTTGTTCTTCGCCTTTGGGGCTTTGCCCCGGGCCAAGACGAAGCCACGACGGCCATTCCTTCGAGTGGACCTGGATCTCGTTTAGGTGGTTGAATGGTACTGTCATATCTGGACGTTCCCTGCCGGCAAGGGTTTTGTTGAACGTGAGTGCAAGGGGTCGGGTGCAGTCATATCTACGGCCTATTGGTGCGGCTCCTGTGGCCGCTGGCCCTGATGGAAGTCCGCAGATCAGATCCCCAACAACTTAACGAGCTCGCAGCTCTGACAGTACCTCGGGTTGTCCTGATCCCGGCTCAACCGGTTTGCATCACGCCATCATCACCCTTCCCAAACTGAGAACTTCAACTTGTGGCAGCGCTCAGGCGCTAGCCACCACGGCAGATCGGTGGATCTCGCCTCTGGCCAGCAGTGCCCAGGCGATCCGAGCCGTCTTGTTGGCAAGAGCCACAGAGACCAGTCGGGCTGGTTTTTTGGACAGCAGGCTGTTGATCCAAGCGATGTCCGCCGCGGTCTTCGTCCGAGCGTAGCGAATGACGGCAGTGGCCCCGACCACCAGCAGCGTTCGCAAGTAGCCATCCCCCATCTTGGAGATCCGCCCCAACCGCTCCTTGCCACCGGAGGAGTTCGGCCGCGGTGTCAGCCCCAACCAAGCGGCAAACTCTCGGCCAGAGCGGAAGAGGGATGGATCCGGCACAGTCGCCGCGATGGCCGTGGCGGTGATGAAGCCGACGCTCGGGATGGTCTTGAGCCTGCGGCTCTCTTGGCTTTGCCGGTGCCAGGCCAGGAGTTCAGTTTCGAGCACTCGGATCCGAGACTGCAGGTCGATCAGCTGGTCGACAAGAGGCGCCAGAGCCCGCCGGGCCAGAGGGGGCAGCACGGCATCGGCGCTCTCGTTGGTCAGGAGTTGAATCAACTCGCGGATACGGCTGATCCCTTGGGCGACGATGATGCCGAACTCGGCCAAGTGCCCACGAAGAGCATTGACTAGCATAGTGCGCTGGCGGATCAGCAGAGCCCGCACCCGATGGAGCATGAGGACCCTCTGCTGCTCGGCCGACTTGACCGGCACGAAGCGCATGCTCGGGCGTGTGACCGCCTCGCAGATCGCCTCAGCATCGGCTGCATCGGTCTTCCCGCGCTTCACATAAGCTTTGACGTAGGCCGGCGACATCAGCTTGACCGTATGGCCCAGCCCGGTCAGCTGGCGGGCCCAGTGGTGAGCGGTCGCGCAGGCCTCCATGCCGATCAGGCACGGCGGCACGGATGCGAAGAACGCCAGCACCTCTGCGCGGCGCAGCCTCTTGCGAGCCACGACTTGGCCAGAGCCATCAACCGCGTGCACCTGGGAGATGTGTTTGGCCAGATCCAGGCCGACTGTGGTAATCTGCATGGCGGACGCTCCCTCTCCTTGTGGCCCTCTTCACGACGACCACCCTTTGGCACTTTGATGCCGGTGAGCAGGGAGCGTCCACTCCATCAACTTAACGCTTTTACTTGCTCTCTGCGGTGCTTAGGTCCGGAGCAGGCCACGCATTTTCAGTAGCTTCTAGCCTTGCCCGGGAATTGCTGAAAACAGCAGAAAGCGGCCTTTGCTCGGTTCAGTTGACGGTGCCATGCTGAGAGCCCTCAGGATGTCGAGGTTGCCCGGCCTGCGCAAGCAGGTCGTACCGATCGAGGTTCATGACCTTGTTCCAGGCCGCCACGAAATCGCGCATGAACTTCTCCTTCGCGTCGTCGCTTGCGTAGACCTCGGCCAACGCGCGGAGCTGGGAGTGGGCGCCGAAGACGAGGTCGGCCGCCGTTGCGGTCCACCTGACCTTGCCCGTCGCACGATCGGTTCCTTCGTAGACGTTCTCGGCCGATGCCGCCGGCCTCCACGCGGTGCCGGTGTCGAGCAGGTTGACGAAGAAGTCGTTGGTCAGCGTTCCAGGCCGGTCGGTGAAGACGCCGTGCTGCGACGCCCCATGGGTCGCGCCCAGGGCACGCAGGCCGCCGACGAGGACCGTCATCTGCGGCGCGGTCAGCTTCAACAGGTTGGCGCGATCGAGCAACCGGGTCTCCGGCGACAGTGGGTCCTGCGCCCGCAGATAGTTGCGGAACCCATCGCCGACCGGCTCGAGCACCGCGAAGGTGTCCACGTCGGTCTGCTCCTGGGAGGCGTCCGTGCGACCGGGCGCGAACGGGACGGTCACGGTGTGCCCGGCCTTCTGGGCCGCCTCCTCGACGGCGGCGCATCCGCCCAGAACGATCAAATCGGCCAGAGAGACCTTCTTTCTGTCTGACTGCGACTGGTTGAAATCCTGCTGGATCCTCTCGAGAGCTTTCAGCACGGCAGACAGCCGGGCCGGCTCGTTGGCCTCCCAGTCCTTCTGCGGTGCGAGGCGGATCCGGGCTCCGTTGGCACCGCCGCGCTTGTCGGTGCCGCGGAAGCTGGCCGCCGCGTTCCAGGCGGTCGAAACGAGGTCCGGGATGGACAGGCCCGCGTCGAGGATCGTGCGCTTGAGGGCAGCAACATCTTGCTCCCCCACCAGCTCGTGATCGACCGTCGGGACCGGGTCCTGCCACAGCTGCGGCTCCGGCACCCACGGCCCGAGGTAGCGCGCCCGGGGCCCCATGTCGCGGTGGAGCAGCTTGAACCACGCGCGGGCGAACGCGTCGGCGAGCTGGTCCGGATGCTCGTGGAAGCGTTTCGCGATCGGGGCGTAGATCGGATCCACCTTCAACGAAAGGTCCGTTGTCAACATCATCGGCGCGTGGCGCTTGCTCGGGTCATGCGCATCCGGCACGGTGCCTTGGGCCTCGGGGTTCTTCGGCTTCCACTGCTTGGCGCCGGCGGGGCTCTCAGTCAGCTCCCACTCGTACGTGAAGAGGTTCTCGAGGAAACCGTTGTCCCACTGCGTTGGGTTGTTGGCCCAGGCGCCCTCGAGGCCGCTCGTGATGGTGTGAGGGCCCTTGCCGGTTCCGTACTTGTTCTTCCAGCCGAGGCCCTGGTCCTCGAGACCGGCGCCCTCCGGCTCCGGACCGACGTTCCCCACAGCGGGAGCGGCGCCATGCGTCTTGCCGAACGTGTGGCCGCCGACGATGAGCGCAACCGTCTCCTCGTCGTTCATCGCCATGCGCGAGAACGTCTCGCGGATGTCCCGGGCGGCGGCCTTCGGATCGGGATTGCCCCCGGGCCCCTCGGGATTCACGTAGATGAGGCCCATCTGCACGGCACCGAGATGATCGTGCAGCTCGCGGTTGCCACTGTAGCGCTCGTCGCCGAGCCAGGTGTCTTCAGGGCCCCAGAAGATGTCCTCGGGCTCCCAGACGTCGGGCCGGCCGAAGCCGAAGCCGAACGTCTTGAACCCCATCGACTCCATGGCCACGTTGCCGGCCAGGACCAGCAGGTCGGCCCACGAGATCTTTTGGCCGTACTTCTTCTTGAGCGGCCAGAGCAGCCGGCGCGCCTTGTCGAGATTCGCGTTGTCGGGCCAGCTGTTCAGGGGAGCGAAGCGTTGCTGGCCTTCGCCGCCGCCGCCGCGCCCGTCGGCGATGCGGTATGTGCCGGCGGCATGCCACGTCATGCGGATGAAGAGCGGCCCGTAGTGGCCGTAGTCCGCCGGCCACCAGTCCTGCGACTGCGTCATCAGCGCGACGAGATCCCGCTTCAGCGCCTCGACGTCGAGGGACTTGAACTCCTCCGCGTAGTCGAAGTCCTGCTGCATCGGATTCGACAGGTGGGAGTGGTGGTGGAGTACCGAGAGGTCGAGCTGGTTCGGCCACCAGTCCTTGTTCGTCCTCGGCCGGGTGGTCTTGGGAGTCGGAGAGGGGATGACGGGGTTCTCGCTCTCGCTGACGCTTCGGGTGTGTTCCTTGTCGGGCATGCGACCTTCTCCTCTCGGCTACGGCTGGCGGTCTCTGACCAATCTCATTGGCATCGACGATCTCAGGCAATTCTGGCGAAAGTCGCTTGAGCCGTCCAACGACTAATCTTCGTGACAATCTGTGACGGATGCCGGGAGCCTAAGCCGCGGATCGGCACCATCAAAGCCGCGATGAAAAAGGAAACCGGGACACTCGGCGTAGCGGTGCGTGGCTCGTCCACCGCGCCGAGGTTAGGGCCACCGACCCTCGTTCAACCCATCGGAGCCAGCGGCGGGGATGTTACTCCATAGCCCAGGCGCAGCCAGCGCCTCCGCTCCCCAAGGGCAGCGCGCTGCCACCGCATGATCACTATCCTCAATCCAAAGGATGACGGGCGTGCCGTCTCGGCCAAACAAGTCTGGAACGCGGCAGGGGCGATTCCGAAAAGTAAGCTCAATGGGCCATCAGCACCGGCACCGTCAGGGTTTGAAGGATCCTGCGGGTCGTGCCGCCGAGCACGATCTCCCGCAGCCGCGAATGACCATAGCCGCCCATCACGATCAGATCAGCCTCCACATCGACGGCATGGGCCAAGAGCGTGCTGGCCACACTCCCCCGGTCGGCTACCAGGCTTGTCATCTGAGCCTCGATGTCGTGCCGAGCCAGATGACGCACCAGGTGACTGCTGTGCCGGGTTCGGTCGCGGCCGTGGGCGCCGACGGTTACAACTTCGACCCACTCGGACGTAGCCAGCAGAGGCAGGGCATCGGCAACAGCGCGGGCAGCGGGGCGTCCCTCGTCCCATGCGATGAGGATTCTTTTAAGCTGTGCGGGTCGTTGGGGGGAGGGAACGATCAACACCGGACGCCCTGATCCGAACAGAACCGCTTCGATGAGGTCGGTGGTCTCTGTACCCGCAGGATCAGGCTGCTGGAGCACGGTGGCGTCGAAATACCGGGCCAGACGGCTGATCTCAGTGCCCACATCGCCTGTGGAGAGGTCAAGCATCACCGTCTCGACCGCCATGCCCATCTGCTTTGCTCTCTCCGAGCAGGCCTCCAGAGAGGCTCGTGCCGTGGTCTCCACATCCTCCCGCATGTGCTGCAGGAGATCACTCGGCATTTCCGAGCGGATGAAAGCGGGCAGGCTGGGAGCAGCTCCGGACGAGGTGACCGTCACGGTCGCCCCGTTGGTCCGAGCAAGCTCGAGGGTATAGCGCTCGCCGGCTTCCGTGTCTTGGCCAACCACGAGCAGCAGGTCTTTGAGGGGCATGTCCGCCTCCTCTCAGCAAGGTGCGGGATGGCACTCCGGGTGGCACCAGCTCGCATCCAATGATAGCACAGCCAAGGGCTCCGTTCTCGTATTCCGGGGATTTTGGTCAAGCCCTTTGAGCGGCCTTTCCGTCAGTTCGGCTGATGTCACCTGTCGGGTCATGGTTCTCTCCGCGGTCGGCAGACACCGCCGCATGATGGGGTCGGAAGCCTCAGCCTCGCCATGTTGCATACGCGGTCAATCTGCTCCCTGAGGGTCAGGTTTCAGGCCGCAACGGTGCCGGTGGCGGAGGGTGCGAAGGGGCTCTGCTCCGCCAGGGCGTCAGCCGTGGCAGCCAGCGGCGCACATCGGCGGCATAGGCCTCGTACTGCGCCCCGTAGGTGCTGCGCAAGGTCGGTTCCTCGTAGACGAGCACGAAGAGGTGGGTGATGCCGCCAAACGCCAGGGCGTAGATCAGCAGCGGCAGGCAGCCGAGCAGCAGCCCCTGGCCAGCGATCAGCGCCATAAGGCGAGATAGATCGGATTGCGCACGTAGCGGTAGGCGCCCGAGACCACCAGCGTCGCCGTTGGGTAGATCGGTGCCGGCGTGCCGCGGCCCCGCCATGCGAAGCGGGCAAAGGAATCGAGCAGATTGTCACCTCGACGGGACCGCAGACCAAGGCACGTCGCGCGATGAGTGACAGCTTCAGAATGGCAATGGCTCCTCACGGCAGCTCGCGCACCGAAGCTGTCGACCGACTCGGTCAACAGGGCTCTGTAGACGCAAGCTGCAGGAAGGTGAGGATGTGTGAGGCCAACTTAGCTCGAGAGGATCTGGAGCACCGCGGCTGTCAGATCCGATAGAGCCAGAGCGGCCTTGATCATGGTGCCGGATCATCATGCCCCAATCGCCAAGGCCGATGAGTGGATTGAGCTTCAGCCGCGGCCTCTGATAAGAGCTTTCCATGACCTACAGCCTGATCCAACTCGCGCCCGGCGCCTATGATCTCTTCCTGAATGGTGAGCTCATGGGGAGCGTCGTCCGCACCGGCACGGGCAGCAAGAATACCTCCTGGACAGCGGAGCTGCTTGAGGATCTGCCCCGGGGCAAGCGCCCGGCGCCTTTCGTTGAAATCGAGCATACCTTCCCGAGCTTGGAGGTGCTGTCTCACTGGCTGGGCTATCCCGCGGTAAAGAGCAATTTCGGAGGCCACGCGGCAGCGGGAAGCCCCTGAAATTGCACCGTTCAGGAGCCGGTTCCGAAGCACGACGGCGAGGGGGCAAGATTACCCGTGCGGCCTCGCACATCTCGGGGCCGCCGCTTATGGCTAAGATGGCAACTTGCTGACGAGGAGATCGGGGCTACAGCTGCCGGGCTCATGTCGCGTACACTCAAACCGGTCCCTCAGTCATAATGTCCCCTGATGGTCTTCTTCCTTGCGGGGAGGTCAGCATGGCACCTCAAGGCCAGCCGCTGCATGCGCGGATCTTTGCTCAAGCCTTGGTCATCAGTTGCGGGTGTCTGGCGACTTGCGCCAGCCAAGCGATGGAGCGGCCGCCGCTCTCGGCCGCTTGTCGCGCCTGGGACAGCCACATCGCTGAGTTGATCAGTCAGCACAGACTGGTTCATGAGCTGGACGATGACCAGAATCACGAAATCACCCGACTCTTCTACCAAGCCGAGAGCGCCTGCTAGGCGCGGCGCTTCGAGGAGGGACTAGCCATCTACGGGGCCATTCCCATTGGGCCGGTCGCGAGCCGCCTTCTTCGTTAGATCGGCCACCACCGTTCCATACTGCGGCTTACGCGAAATTGCTGGGCACGTTTACGTGCGAAGCCGGCGGGCGCGAAAACGCCCCAGCCAAAGGGTGTCCTACTAGGCTCTGTTGCATTAGCTTTGGGAGACACAATCTGTAGCGCCTTTGTTCCGATCAAATGCTACTACATCCTGTGGCTTGACAGGTTAATGCAACAGAGCCTCCGGGAGGGTGCTGCCGTGCTGGAAATTCTGCCTGCCCCCGAACACGTGGTCGCCATGTGCGTGAGCGGGCGCGTCGAGAAAGAGGACATCGAGCGCGGCATCACCGCGGTCGACGAAGCCCTGGCCCGTCAGGACCGTATTGCACTCTATGCGGAGGTCGCCATGTCGGGCATGACGCCGGGCGCCTTCGCCCTTGATCTCGGCTATGGGCTTCGCCATCTGGGCGAGTTGCATCGCTTCGCCCGCATGGCGGTGATGACCAACCAGGAGTGGGTGCGCCGGATTATCCAGGTGCAAGGTCGCATCCTGCCCCAGATCGAAATCCGTACCTTCGCCGAGAGCGAGCGGGACGAGGCCCTCGTCTGGGTGGCGCAGCCCATCCCAGCCGTTGAGCCAGAGGGTGCGACCGCATCGCCTTCGGTCCACCTCATCGAGACGACCAAACCCGACGTAATCGCATTCGAGGTCAAGGGGCGCATCCGTCGGCACGACATGCACCAGCTGGTCATGGTCTTTGAGCAGGCTCTGGATTCCCATGAGCGGCTACGTGTCCTTCTGCGGGTGGCGGACTTCGACGGCGTCACGCTTGAGGCTCTGCGCGAGGAGGGGCTGGCTTCCGTCAAGATGCGCGGCTGGCGGCAGGTCGAGCGCTATGCCTTGGTGGGCGGTCCCGCCTGGTTGGCGACCGTGACCGGATGGGTCGCGCCCCTGGTGCGTCTCCAAACCCGCCATTTCGATCTTGCCCGGGAGGACGAGGCTTGGCGCTGGCTGGAGACCCAGCCCCGGACGGCAGGCTCCGCGTGAGGCGACGGCGACAGGGCGGGGCAGCCTAAACAAGTTGGCCTGCTGGGCATTGTCCTTCGGTTGTCCTTGCGAGTTCCCCCGTGCCCACTACTTTCGATCTCATTGCCGTTCTGCTCGTCCTCACCGCCGTGTTCGGCTGGTTCAACCACGTCATCATCCGCCTGCTGCACACGATCGGCCTGCTCGTCATGGCCCTCGGAGCCTCGCTCATTCTGATCGGCATCGAGGTCGCTCTGCCCGACGTCGCCCTGTATGAGAACCTGGCCGTCATGCTCCAGCGGATCGACTTCCGGGAGACGGTTCTCAACGGCATGCTGGCCTTCCTGCTATTCGCCGGAGCCCTGCATGTCGATCTGGCCATCCTCAGGAAGAGGGCCTGGACGGTCGGGCTGATTGCCACGCTTGGCGTCGTGATCTCCACGGCCGTGGTCGGGGTCGGACTCTGGTGGCTGTCCAGCGTGCTGGGAGTTCCCATCCCGTTGCCGTGGGCTCTGGTATTCGGCGCTCTTATCAGCCCGACCGATCCGGTAGCGGTGCTCAGTACCGTCAAGACCATCGACGTGCCCAAGGCGCTCGAGGTCGACATGGCCGGCGAGTCCCTGTTCAACGACGGCGTGGGCGTGGTGGTCTTCACGGTGCTGCTGGCGCTGGCGTCTGGAGCGGGAGGCGAGGGCGGCATCCTGCATGTCGCCGAGTTGTTCTTCATCGAGGCTTTGGGCGGGGCGGCGCTTGGGTGGGGGACTGGCTATCTTGCCTATCGCGCCATGCGCCGGATTGACGACTACCCGATGGAGACGTTGATCTCGCTAGCGTTGGCAACCGGAACCTATGCGCTCGCAGCCAGGCTCCACATGAGCGGACCGATCGCGGTGGTGGTGGCCGGGATCCTGATCGGCAACCGCGGTCCGGTGGATGCAATGAGCGATCTCACCCAGAAGTACGTGTTCGGCTTCTGGACGCTGGTGGACGAGATCCTCAACTCGGTCCTGTTCCTGCTGATCGGGCTCGAGGTGCTGGTGCTGCGGTTCGACCCGTCCTTTGCCGGGCTGGCGGCGGCCAGCATTCCCCTCGTGCTGCTGGGCCGCTTCCTCGCGGTCGGTATCCCGGTGCTCGTGCTGCAGGCACGGCAGGAGTTCGTCCGCGGCACAATCCCAGTGCTGACCTGGGGTGGGCTGCGGGGCGGCATCTCGATCGCGCTCGCCCTGTCGCTGTCCGAGGTGGCCGAGAAGCCTGCTTTGTTGGCGGCAACCTATGCTGTCGTCGTATTCACAATCGTGGTTCAGGGTCTTAGCCTGCGCGCCATGGTGGAACGGGTAACCTAAAGCCCGCCCTGAGGGTAGCAGTGACACAATCGGTTCTTGAGCCTCTGAGCACGTACCGCTCGTATCCGTCTGAGGAGATGATCGCCCGGGCGCGGGCCTTCTACGAGGACATCAGGCGCCGACGGACGGTGCGGGACTTCTCCGACCAACCGCTGCCGCGGGAGGTGATCGAGTATGCTCTCCTGGCCGCCGGCACGGCGCCGTCCGGCGCAAACCTGCAGCCCTGGCACTTCCGCCTATGATCGGGTGGATCCTTCGAGCTTTGGTCATCGGTGGGACAGCTATTCTAAGTAAAGGGAGCTGGCACTTGTCGGAAGTAGATCGAGGGTCTGCTCTCGCGAGGTGCAGCGGACGTTTCCAGAGGACAGGAATCCTCAGTGTGTGACCGGTCCCGGAACTCCCTGACGACAAAGCCGCATTGATTCCGGGCCCTAAATCGGACGTTCTTCCGTGGTATAAAGCTTCTCAGGGCGAAATTGACGATCGCGTCATTCGCGCCGCCATGTCTTCGCTCGCGGAATAATCGATCCTGGCGATGCGGCGCCCCCTCCCGGGACCAAGGCCTCGCCTGGCGCGCCAACGTTAACGCCACCTGACCACCGTGGAGTTCACCCTCGGGTTGTCTGGCGGCGCATGGGGGAGGTTCAATTGGCTCCTCGCACGAAGTGTGCCCGGAGCGGCGACGTAGCGATTGCCTATTAGGTGACGGGCCAAGGGCCTCTCGATCTGGTCTGGGCCCCCGGGACCATGTCGCACCTCGATCTCGATTGGGAGATGCCGCTTCGCGCGATGTTCCTCGATAAGCTCAGTCAGTTCTGCCGCGTCATCAAGTTCGACAAGCGCGGCACGGGCCTCTCCGACAGGCCGATCCGGATGGCCACGCTTGAGGAACGCGCCGACGACATCCGAGCCGTGATGGATGTCGAGAAGATCGAACAGGCCAGTCTCCTTGGTCTCTCCGAGGGCGGCTCCATGGCCTGCATGTTTACAGCCGTGAACCCAGACCGGGTGAGATCACTCATGGTCTGGGGAACACAAGCGCGCTGGAGCTCCGCACCCGACTACCCCTGAGGCCTGACATGGGATCAGTACGAGGAGTTTCTTCCCCTGATCCGCGAGGATTGGGCCTCGGAGTACTATATCCGCGGACCCGGCGCCGGGTTGGGATCCGACGTGGATCAGGCCTCGGTGGAGGCAGTTGCCAGGTACATGCAGGCGGCCGCCAGTCCCTCTGCCGTTGAAGCTTACGAACGGATGAACCGTGACATCGATATCCGAGCCATCCTCCCGGCGATCTCGGTTCCGACCTTGGTCATGAACCGGACGGGCGATCCTGTGGCCCACGTAGATGCCGCAAGAGATCTGGCTGCGCGTATCCCGAACGCTCAGTTCATGGAGTATCCCGGCAACACTCATCCCTTGTTCACCAAAGACATGGACATGGTTCTGGCGGATATTCAGATGTTCCTCACCGGGGAGAGACCGGCAGAGGGATCAGACCGAAGACTCGCAGCGATCCTTTTCATCGACGTGGTGTCTTCGACAGAACAACTCGCACGGGGCGGTGACGCCGCTTGGCGAAACTCGTTGGTCGCCTATTACAAGCTTGTGCGCAAGGAGATCAGCAGGTTTCAGGGGCAAGAGTTCACCGTAGCCGGAGACGGCTTCCTTGCGTCGTTCGATGGGCCGGCACGCGCCGTGAAGTGCGCCCTCGCGATCTCCTCAACCGTAAAGCAACTCGGCATCGACGTTCGGGTAGGGGTTCACGTCGGCGAGTGTGCCATCGTGGATGACAACCTCACTGGGATCGCGGTTCACACGGGAGCAAGGATCATGACCTTCGCAGATGCTGGGACCGTATGGGTGTCGCAGACCCTGAAGGACTTGGTGTCTGGTTCGGGCCTTCAGTTCTGGGATCAGGGCCTGCACACGCTCAAAGGAGTTCCCGGCGAGCACCGGCTTTTCATGGCGGGACTGGAGTAGCGCACGGACTCCGACCGACCAGGATACGCGGTCGGGCATAAATGGCTGCTTTTGTTAAGGCTTGTTGGATGCCTGCCGCGGCGGAACGGAACCGCGGCACGAGCGGCAGGCGTTCGACAAGCCTCAAAGGAGGAAACCGCGGAGCACCGTGCTGACGCTGCGGATGTTAT
>NZ_JAMXFI010000081.1:0-34557 GCF_025460875.1 Microvirga yunnanensis | reverse complement strand
ATGGTCTCGGTGCTCACGCTGAAGCGCTGGGCCAGCACGCCGGTGGGCTCTCGCGAGCGGGCGATCTCCTGACGGACCGCCGGGGTGGTGCGGGCTTGCGGGTGAAGGGAGTGCATCACGTCCTCCTGCGGCGAGAAGCCCGGCGTCGCAGACCATCGAAGCGCCAAGTATACTCCTCAATCGCACAACGCACCTGATCCCAACAACGTTCCGCCACCAAACAGCTATGCAGGAGGCTCTATACAGGAGGCTCTCCCTGCGCCATGAGAGGCAAGTTCACCGATGTATTCCTGAATACATCGGCCCCGGGAGGGCCGCCTCGACTGACGCCATCATCAATCTTTGTCTCATTAACCATATATCTTCTGCGATTTGCTGCGGGATTGCCTCTCCCCTAAGGAACCACTAGGAGTTTTGAGGTAATTACCCACGCCACATTTTGAGCTGAGGTTCAGGCGGACACGGTCTGAAGGATTGTCGTGAACGCGTTGGTTCCCGGGCCGAGACGAGCCGTGTCGACGACGGTGCGAATGTCGGCTTCGCCTTCGGCCGCCCACATGGCCCGATAGCCGTTGGTCACCTTGCGCTGGATCACGGCCGGTCGGAGCGCGCGTTCGCAGGCGTTGTTCGTTGCATCAATCATGCCGGGCCAGTGCAGTGGGCGAAGGTCAGAAGCTGATCGCGGGCGCGCCGGATCTTGCTCTGAAGGTCGCGGGCCAGATCACAAGAGGTCGGCGCGGCCAGGATCGCGTCCAGACTGCGCTCCAGGGCCCGGCGCTTGCGGGCGAGGGTCGAGGCGGCAAGGGTTGCGACCTCCGCCGCCAGGGCGAAGGCCCGGTGCAGCCACAGCTTGAGGCGTGAGGGAAGGACATCCGCGCTGATCTCATCGGCATAGGCGACGTCGCGGGCGAGATGGGCCAGGCAGGTCTGATGGGCGTCGGCATGGCCCTGCTGCGCGCTGTAGCGGTCGGAACACCAGACCGCGGGCCGGTGCCCGTCCATCATGGTCCGGACCACAATGGCGCCGCGGGTCGGCGAGGCGTGATGGACCACCGCCTCGGTGCAGCGAAACACCCAATGGAAGGCATTGGAGCCCTCGATCCGCACGCCGGTCTCATCGGAGGCGACGACCTTGGCCTGGCGCAACGCCGCGACCGCCTTGTCGCGCTCGGCCGCGAAGGCGCCCTGCGCCCGGCGCAGCAGGTTCATCAGGCCGCCCTGGCTGAGCGTGAGACCGAAGAGGTCGGCCAACGCGCTTTGCAGCCGCTCGTAGGACAGAGCCTGGAAGGTCTTGAGATAAGTCGCCATGGCATGAACGCGTGGCCCGAAGGGCGTCCCCTTGGTGGCGTCCGGCACGGGGGCAACAACCCGCGTCCCGCAGGTCGGACAGCGAACCGCCAGACGCCGATGGCGCTCGATCCACGGCTTGATTGCGGGCAGCTCGATCGTGTCGTGTTCGCTCACGGTCTCGGTCGGAAGATCGGTCGCCAGCCTGGTCCGGCAGCATGGGCAGTGGTCCGGCTGATGGTCGATGAGGCGATCCACATCCGGGCTCATGGCGCGGCTATGCCCGTCATGGCCCGGCTTGGCGCCACCGGGCCTGGCCTGATCCCGACGCTCCTTGCGATCGGTCGAGGGTGGCTTCGAGGATGTGCGTGAGGTCTTCTGCGGCCGCTGCAGCCGCAGCACCAGCTCAATCAGCTCTTCCTTGCTCAGACGCTCAAGATCGCTGCGGCCCATACCAGCAGGGAATCAGCGAATCCCAGTTGGCGCAAGGGCCTGGGTAATTACACGACACTGAAGGCACCAACGTTTGACGTGTCTATCTGGATAGTATTTGTGCCCTCGTCAAAAGGAATAGGTTTTGAGGTGGCGAGGAACACCGACGTTGGCAAGAAGGCATCCTGACTGTCCTGTCCGTTCAGGATGTAATCTGCCAGCTTCTTGGCGCGAGCTGTGTTCAGAAGGCGCTGGTATCCTTTATCCTCAGAGTTGGCGGGATCTAAGGTCTCGACGCTGTAGAAGTTGTCCGCGACCAGATCCCCGACTTTCATGGACGTTGTGAACAACATAAGTGCGCCCTGCCGCACACGGGCCGCCGGAATTGTGATTTTCGCCATCGAATGCCCCCTTTGAGCGCGCAGCACCCCGGTGCAGGCGCGCTCCCCTGCGATACACGGTACAAACACCTTGGCGATATTGGCCAGACGCGAGCATAGGATCCGAAGGGTGAATGAGGGGCTCGCATGGCTTACCTCGAAGGAGAGACTGCGATGGTCAACCTGCGAGCCACAAGCCAAGTGATAGAGCACAGGATGGTGAAGGCTCGTTTCTTAACGCCTACTGTGAAATGGGCGAGCCCCTATCATGCAAGCAACTGATGTTTGTTGAGTTTTTGGCATCGCTCAGAGAACCCCGGGATTCCCAAGCGGCTAAATCCTTGAGAAGCAATATCTTTCTCCCCAACTTTTCCGAACAAAACGGTACAAAACTTGTCTCGCCGTCACTGGGTGCTCGCGGTATCGTGGCTTCCCTGACCGGTGCAGCACCAGTGGAGACAGCGGGATGACGAACCCGGCGTTGCTATCGACGGTATTGCCTGCGCTTTCACCTTGCCCGCATTTGGATGAACGCTGTAGCGGAGCGGTGCAATGGCGGCCTGAGCATGGGTTCATTCCGCGGGGATTTGCTGGAGCAACCGGAACGCTTCAGGCTGTCCGCCTTGTTTTGGTCAGTGCCGAACCGAGCGATCCCGCTGATGGCGAGAGCTATGGCGGTGGGGCTGAGCGAATGGCTCACGATCACCTGCGCCTGTTCGAGATCGCCCTCGCGGGTGGGGGCCTCCGCCCTGGCGGTCTGACGACTCCGTACCACCGCAACCTCCGGCGCCTTCTGTCGCTCTGTTGGCCCGATCTGAGCATTGGGGAACAGCTTGAACGGACATGGATGACGAACGCGGTTCTGTGCTCCGCACCGAAGCCAAGCGGACCAGTGCCCAAGGTTGTCGAGGTGACGTGTGGCCGAGCCTACCTGGTGCGCCAACTGGATCTGCTTCCACATGCTTTCATCCTTGCTCTTGGCGACAAGGCGGGGCGGCGCTTGCACGCCCTTGGCATCCGCATTGATGCCGGCGCCCAGCATCCGAGTGCTCGCCCCAACACCAACCCTGAGGACAGTTGGGGACAGGCAGCCCACCAGTTTCGATCCTGGCTCGCATCCAGCCCCGATACGAGGCGTCCGCCCGCCTTGTCTGCGGCAGCGCCACGGCCTCATGCTGCGTCGGAAGGGCCAACCAGCTCTCAACCCCTGTATGCCGGCCCTGCCCTCAGAGGGCAAAGAACACCTGAGGACATTGACAGATACCGGCGGCATTACCCAAAGGCGCGGATCCGCAAACTCGTGTCGGCCAGTTGCACCAACATGATGAAGCAGAAGAACCGCGTCGGAGGTCCGCGCTACACCATCTTCGAGCACTTCGACGGCGAGCCGTTCCTGGAGGAGGCGATCCAGTTCGCAAAGGCCCAAGGCATGACAGTTGGCGGGGGCCGGGCCTACTGGGACATCCTAGAGGGTCTGAGGCGGGGATACATCGAAGTCTCAGCCCTCGGGTCCTGACCGCAACCATGCGGCGTCATCTGAGCAGCGGTCATGCCTGCTTCGATCACGCAGTCACCGTCCTGCCGCTGAACCAACGGCGGAAGGCTGCTGCCCTCGGGCGCATTGCATTCGCGTTTTTTACCCGGATTGACGGCCAGCACCTGAGAGGCAGTGGTTGGATTCTGAACTGAGGCGAATAAGACCGCCATGCCCGACACGTCGCGCCACAATTGTTGCTGTATGGCAACGAGCATCCCTGTTCCCGATACGTTCCCGCTGACAAGCTTGACTGAGTTTTGGCAGCATGGGGCATGCGCTTCATTCATGCTGCCGATCTCCACTTAGATAGCCCTCTCGCCGGCCTGCGCGAACGCGCCGGCGAACGGGCTGAGGAAATCGCGGGCGCGGGTCGCCGCGCCTTCGATAATCTCATTGATTTTGCCATCACCGAGCAGGTTGATTTCTGCGTCATCGCCGGCGATGTGTTCGACGGCGACTGGAGCGACTACAGCTCGGGCCTGTTCTTCGTGCGGGGGTTGAGCCGCCTGCATCAGGCCAACATTCCCGTGATCCTGATCCGCGGCAATCACGACGCTGCGAATCTAATGTCGCGGCGCCTGTCACTCCCACCGAACGTCCGTGAGTTGTCGTCCCATGCGCCGGAAACAGTCGTACTCGACGAGCTGAACGTTGCTGTTCACGGACAGAGCTTTCCCAACCGAGCCGTCACCGATAACCTCGCCCTGAACTACCCGGCCCCGCGCGCAGGCCTGTTCAACATCGGCGTGCTCCATACCTCCGCCGACGGCCGTGCTGGACACGATGTTTATGCACCCTGTGACCTCCGGGACCTTCGTCTGAAAGGGTACGATTACTGGGCACTGGGTCACATCCACACTCGGGAAATCCTGTCCACTGATCCGTACATCGTCTTTCCCGGCAATCTCCAGGGTCGGCATATCAATGAGCCTGGGGCCAAGGGCTTCAGCCTCGTTACGGCAGACGGCGGGCGAGTGACGAAGGTGGAGCATGTTTCGGTCGACGTCGTCCGGTGGGCGTCCGTCACCGTCGATGTCGCTGGAGCCGCCACCCTGGAGGACATCTGCCCTCGGGTGGGACAAGCGATCGGTGAGGCCGTCGCGAACGCGGAAGACCGAACGCTCGCCATACGTCTGTACTTGAAGGGCGCGTGTCCGGCCCATCTGATCTTGGCCGGCGATCCGGATCGATTGGCGGCCGAGTGTGCATCGCTCGCCCTGCAGGCCCGCGGCGATGTCTGGATCGAGCGCGTGATTGTCGAAACCGACCCCGCCCACGAGGCCAACGCCGGCACCATGGCCGATGTGATGCAGTTGCTCGGTCGAGTTCGCTCGGAGGCCTCCGACGCTGATATGATCCGTGTCAAATTGGAGCGCGGTCTCGACAAGATCCCAGCGGCGCTGCGTCATGAGGTTGGTCTCACCAGCCTCACCGCCGAACAGTACAGCAAGGTGTTGGCAGACGCCGAGGCGATCATCCTGCACAGGCTCGCGGCCGGAGCACCCCGCTCATGAAATTTCAGTCGCTTCACCTGGAGCGCTACGGCGCGTTTGAGGACGCCACCTTGGACTTTGGTGGCGCGGACGTGCGGCTTCACATTGTCTATGGGCCCAACGAGGCCGGGAAATCAACGGTTCTCTCGGCCATCCACGACCTTCTCTTCGGCATTCCGGCGCGAACCCCTTACAATTTTCGGCACGATTATTCCAAGCTCCGCATTGGCGCCAAGATCTCCAACAGGGCTGGAAAAACGCTCGCGTTCAAACGGCGAAAGGCGAACAGCGGGACCCTATTAACCCTCGAAGGCGCTGAGACACTCCTTCCAGACACGGCGCTCACCCCGTTTCTTGAGGGAACCTCGCGCGACACGTTCTCCCGGATGTTCGGCCTGGATCACGAGCGGCTGCGGGCCGGGGGCGAGCAGATGCTGCGCTCCGGGGGAGACCTCACCAGAAACCTGTTCGCGGCCGGCAGCGGGCTGTCGGGCATTAGTGCCATCCTGCAGCGCCTCGACGCCGAGATCGACGAGCTGGGCGATCTGGATCGCCGTGCCAGGACTAAGCCTCTGTGGCGCGAAGTCACGACGTATGAGGAGGCCGTTCACAGCGTCCGCCGCGACGGTCTAAGAGCCGATGAGTGGCGCCAGGCCGAACAGGCGCTCGCGCAAGCTCAGGCCGAGCGCCTCCGTATCGAGGATGCGCTCGGGCAACTTCGCCGGCGCAGGGCCCAGTTGGAGCGCATTCGGCGTGTCACCCCCTTGCTGACAGCCCTCGAGGCCCTCGCCGTACAATTCGCCGAGTTCGGCGATCTTCCTGCTCTGCCCGAAGGCTTCGCCGAGGAATGGCGCCGGTGCGATCAGCAGGCCCGCGAAGCGCGCGTCGCGCTGCAAAGCGCGGAGGAGATGCTGCGCGAGCGGGCAGCCGAGCTGGCGCAAATCCCAGAAGCCGGGCGGCTCATCGACCTGTCGGGCGACATCAAACAGCTGCACGAAAACCTTGGTCGCTACCTCAAGGATGTCGGTGACGAGTCAAAACTCGGCCGGGACATTGCCAACGATGAGGCTCTCATTCGGCACCATCTGCAATCCCTTGGGTCGCCGGCCGATCCCGCCACAATCGATGCTCTGGTCCCATCCATGCCGCTGGTGGCCAAAATTCGTGAGCTGATCCGGCAGGGCGAAGGCCTCGAGGCCGCCGCCCGAGCGGCCGCCACCGATTACAAGAAAGCCCAGGAGGCGTGCCGTGCAGCTCACGACAAGTTGGCAGCTCTGCCTGTCGTGGCCGACCCCGCTCCCGCCGGGGCGTTGATCGAGGAGGTGTCCCGGTTTGGGGATCTCACAGCCCAGGTCGCGAAGGCTGAGCGTGATCTGGTTGCCGGGGGCCGAGCTCTCGACGAAGCGGTAAAACGCCTGCCCCGCTGGAATGAGAGCGCCGAGGCTTTGGCCGAACGGGCCTTCCTAGACGTCGAGACCGTGCGGTTTCATGAAGAGGAGCTGCGGCAGGCTCAGGAGGAGCTCGCTGCGGCGGAGCAGGAGGCGAACGGCGAAGACGAAATCCGACGGGTCGAGGCCGAGCTGGCCGGCCTTACCGCCGTGGGCGAGGTGCCCTCCCCTGCCGCAGTCCAGGCCGCCCGGGATCATCGCGAGCGGCTGTGGCGGATCGTGCGAGCGCATCATGTTGAGGGCCGGGCGCTGGCGGCCGAGGACCTGACGGCGGTCGAGGAGGCTGGCGGCGATCTCGCGTCCGGCTACGAGACAGCCGTGCGACATGCCGACGGGCTGGTGGATCGGCGGGAAAGCGAGGCCCACCGCATAGCACGCTTCAGCGAGCTGACCGCTCAACGGGTGCGCCTGCGCAGCCAGCAGGACGCCGCCGTGATCGCGCTCCGGCAGGCTCAGGATGGTCTCAAGGCGGCTGAGGCGCGCTGGCAGGAGCTGTGGCACGCGAGCGGGATTACGCCTGGGCCCGCCGCCGGCATGCGAGCCTGGCTCGCGCAGAAAGACGAGGTTCTTCGCCTGCTTGGCACCGTCCGGCAGGCCCGTGCGACTCTCGATGAGCTACTGTCGGCCAACGATAAATCCCGGGCGCTCCTTGGTCGGGCGGCGGAATTGATGGGTCTGTCGGTGGACGCCGCTCTGTCCGTCAACGAACTGTCTCAGCTCGTACGCCAGCACACCGGTGAAGGCCAACGCGCTTGGCTGGACCGTCAAGCCGCGAGCCAAAAGCTTGAGGAAGAGAGTGCTCGGGTTCGGGAAAAGACGGCCGCCGACCAGGACGCACAAGCTGCAGTCACCCGGTGGCATGCCGCGTGGGCCGAAGCGGTGGTGGGCCTCGGCCTCGCCAGCACGGCTGGCCGCTCGGAGGCGGAAGCGGCGCTCAGTGCTTGGGATGAAATTCGCCAGCGACTGACGAACAAGAGCCAGACGGTGCGGCGCCTCGAAGGCATCCGGCGCGACAACGAGCGGTTCCGCACGCGCGTGGCAGAGCTCGTTCAAGCCCTTGGGGCCGAGGGGGCGGAGCTTGACCCGGCTCAGAACCCCGAAGCCGCGACCCGGGCACTCGTGTCACGCTTGAGCGTGGCCCAGGAGAATGCAACCCGCCGCGCCCAAGCCAGCAGCGCTCACTCGGCGGCGCTCGCCGCCGTCGACACGGCACGCCGCGATCTTCAAGCGGCTGTTGATGCCAGCATGACGCTTCGCAGCGCTTACGGCCTGCAGCCGGATGCGGATGTATTTCGGATTGCCGAAATGGTCGAGGCCCGCCGCCGGTGTGCGGCTGAGATAGACGAGCGGCGCCGTGGGCTTGTCGACGCTTCAGATGGCCTGACCCGCGACGACATCCAAAGGGAAAGCGAAGCGATCTCGCCAGACTTGGCCGTGGCAGAGCTTGCCGCACTCGAGGCCGAGGAGGCCCGCTTGGTTGAGGACAGCCAGCTCGCCGCGCAACATGAAACCAGCGCCCAACACGCGCTCAATGAGCTTGCCGGGCGCAAGAGCGTCGTGAGTGCCGCCCAGCAGGCGAGACATGCCGCACAGACAGCCGGGCACCACCTGGATCGATGGCTTCGCCTCACGGCGGCAAAGCAGATGCTGGAGCAATCGCTCGAGCGCTATCGCGCCGAAAATCAAAATCCGTTGATCCGGCGCGGCAGCGAACTCTTCGCCACCATGGCAAGCACTGGCGCCAACCCGTTTGCCCGGCTTGATGTCGCCTACGGGGATGGCACCGAGCCCACCCTGATGGGCATCCGCCAGGATGGTTCAGAGTGCCCCGTGGAAGGGATGAGCGAGGGCACGCGCGATCAGCTTTTCCTGTCTCTCCGGATCGCGGCGGTTGAGCAGCACGTGAGTGCAACCGAGCCGATGCCGTTCATCGCCGATGACCTTTTCATCACAACCGACGATGAGCGTGTGATCCCTGGCCTCGCTGCCTTGACGGAACTCGGCCGCTCAACCCAGGTGATCCTCTTCACACATCACCGCCATGTTGTGAAAGCCGCCGAGTCCCTGCCAACGGGAGCCGTAAAGATTCACAGTTTGCCCGGAGCTCCCTTTGCAGGACCGGTCGACGCGTTGATGGCCAGCTGATGGTGCACGAAAGTTGCCCCTGCTGAAGGACATCATCCCGGGATTCAGCGAAATCCCGGGCGTGCACAGCACCAGGAGCATGCCACCGGCATGGACCGCCGTCGCGCTGTTGTTATGCGGCCACTGACCCGCTGAACAGAGCCTCTCGATCGGCCTCCGTCAGCTCTGGCGGCATCAAGGCCTCGTGCATCAGGCGGCGCTTCCGCGCCAACAGCGCATGTAGGTTTTGGTCAAACGAGGGCCGTCCGTCAGGCAGCGTTGCGATGGGGATATGAATCGAGACGGGTCGGGTTTGGCCAATGCGCAGCACCCGCCCCGTGCACTGGTCCTCCACGGCGGGGTTCCACCAGCGCGCCAAGTGGATCACATGATTGGCGCGGGTGAGGGTCAGCCCGACCCCCCCAGCCTGAGGCGAAAGGATCATCGCATCAAAGGTATCCGGTCCGGCCTGAAACCGGTCAACGCGCGCTTGGCGAACAGCGCCGGCCACTTGGCCATTGATCACCATCGGCGGCTGAGCGAGGGCGTACCGGCGCTGAATTAAGCCAACAAGGCGGGCCTGCATATCCAGGTCGCCAAGAAAGATCAGCGCACGCTCCTTGCGTGCCGCGATCTGGTCCAGGGCCTCGAAGGCAAGGCGCAGGCGAGCCGAGGCCGCGATAAACGCCTCATCGGTTCCAACAGCCTCCCGGTCGGGATGAAGCGAGCACAGGCGCAGCCGGTGCAGGGCTTCCAGAATTGCACCTGACTTGCGCGCCTGACGCGCCTCCGCAATCGCCGTCTCATAGGCAAGCCGTTGAGGCTCCGGCATCGGAGCTTCCCGCAGGATTTCGTGTGCTTGCGGCAGGTCCGGCAGGCGATCCTTCTTGAGCCGCCGCAGGAGCAATGGCGGACGCCCGCCGTGCCATGCGTCGAGGCTCAGTTTCAGCTTCTTGAGGCGATCGGTATCGGGTGAGCGTTCATACGTCGAGCTGAAGGATTTCAAATCTCCCAGCAAAGCCGGATGCACGGCATCCGTGATGCACCACAAATCGCTGAGGCGATTCTCGACCGGCGTTCCCGTCAGAGCGACCCTAAAATCCGCATTCATCGCCTTGGCGGCGTCCGTGAGGCGCACGCCAGGGGTCTTGATCTTCTGAGCCTCATCGAACAGCAGGGCTGCAAAGCGCACCCGCCCGAAATCACGGTCGTAATCGCGCAACGTTTCATAGGTCGTCAGCACCCAGTCCGAGCCCGCGAGAGCCTCGGCATCGAGGCTGGGCCGCCCATCCGGGGCCACGCGCTTCAGACCCGCGAGGCCGCGCCCGAATGCCTCCGTGCAGGTTCCGAGGCCTGGCGCCTTCAGGTGCCGGTCGTGCTCGGCCCGCCAGTTTTGCAGAAGGCCCGTCGGCGCCACGATCAAGACAGGGGCTCGCGCAATGACACCGGAGGTCATCCCCTCCCGAAGCCACGCCAAGAAGGCCAGACCTTGGATCGTTTTTCCGAGCCCCATATCGTCGGCAAGCAGCACCCCGGGTCGGCCGATCGACCATGCTTTCTGGAACCACGTGAGGCCTTCGGCCTGGTGGGCCTTGAGGGCTGTTGCCAGCGTGCGAGGGGGCTCAAGAGCAGGCGACGGCCGGGGCGCATACTCGCCTTCAACTTCAACCTCGTCCTCATTGGGCCGGATCAGCAAGACCTCCGGCGTCGTTTTGGTGCCTTCCGGCTTTGATGCGGCCTCGGGGCGGGTCCGCGCAGTCGTCAGCGCCTCAAGGGCGGCAAGGGTCTCATAGGACGCCGGCACGTCGACCGTCTCGTGGCCCGTCACAAACGGCACCGTCGGGCGTCCTGCACCCAAGGCCTCCTCGATTTGCTGGCGCAGGACCGGCACCTCGTCCGGTGCCAGAGCAACCGTGCGGTCGCCGAGCATGATCCCACCAGGGGCATCAGCCGCCCTTTGCGTTGACGGGCTTTGATGCACCTCGTCAGGGCCGAACCAGTTGGTGGTCGGCATCTTGATCCACGGCACAACGCGCGGCGTCCAAAGCCCGAGGCCCAGAACACGGTCAGCATAGGCTTGAGTTTCCCGAAACAGTCCCTCGAGCACCGTCTCCTCAACGTCATCACCAAGCGCCTCGCGCAGGAAGGCGCGAGGATTGGCGAGCAACGCTCGTTTGTGGGCAACCGACGTGTTCTGAACCTTGCGCACCTCGGCGAGGGCTCGTCGCAAGGGAGGAGAGAGGACGACGTAGTAACCGCCCCCCAGGGTGTAGACCGATCGAACTGCAGACAATTGGTTGAACTGCGTGTCGCCGAATGTCGCCTGCCGGTCTTGATCAAGGAGCGGTGTGTCGGTGGCGGCCCCACCTTGATGGAGAACGGGGACGAGCTTCGCACGGTCGCCTTCGCCTTTGAGATCAAGGGAGAACGCGTCGGCGATGGCAATGGTCATGGATCCCAGCAGGCCCCCGGCTTCGGCCGCGCCGTCCGAGATGGCGGACGGTAAAACCTCGCGCAAAGCCGCAAGTCCCGCCAGTTGCCCGGCGAGATCGTCGGCTGCCACGCCGTTGAGTTTATCAACGGCTTCGGCGATCTCGAACAGCACATCCGGCAGCCGCCGCCACTCTCCGCCGATCTTGAGAAACGCACCGCAGCGTTCAACCCCGAGCACGGGCGCGCCGGTCGGCCTCTGCCAACGTAGGTCAGCCCCAAACCCCGCTCGACCGATCGCCCCCCGGGTTTGGACATGAGCAACGACATCCGCAGCGGCTGGCAGAGCGAGGCTTCTCGCCTCCCGGGGCGAAAGACCGGCAGCGGTGCGATGCTCGACGAGGAGCAAGTCCCCATCCAGAATCGCTCCACCCGCGGCGGCGAGACGCTGGGCCAGATCGACGCCGGCGAGCAGGTCGTCGGGTGCCGTTACAGGCCAGAGGTCGCTTGGAACGGAGCCGGTTGGGCCGGACAGGCGGATTTCGACCTCGCCAGGGCCAACCACAGACACAAACTGATAGCTCATCGGGGCATCCACTCTCGTTTCGTCAGGCGAACACCGGTGCGGCGGGCGATCAGCTCCGCAGCGCTGCCCTGCCAGTAGCCGGTATCGGAGCCGATGTGGCTGAGGCCTTTTCCGTCCGGCGCGCCGCCCCTGCCCCGTTCAGGATTGGGTGGGAATGGCAGCCCCAAGCCCGTTACCATGTCCCGGGTGTAGCCGGCTTGCCCGAGGAGCGGCGCGTTCTTCCAGCCCGTGGACCACGCCCGCAGAGCGCCCGAATGGCTCCACTCGCAAAACACCACGTCCCCCAGCTGCAAGAGCAAGATGGACTGGTCGCTTGAGGCACCACTGAGGCGGCCATAGGCGCCATTGAGCTCACGCACGGCTCGCGCCGACGCATGCACCTTGCTTCCAAGGCCGAGCCACGCGTCCTTGATCAGGCCCTTTTCGAGGTAGGCGAGCCAGAACGCCTCGCGGTAGCGCCAATGCTGGTCGAGGGCGTGATCCGAGATCAAGGTGAAGAAGGCTTTCAGCGAGGCGCGGGTGAGCCATCGACGCATCACCGCCGTCACTTCAGGGCCCGCTTCCCGCCATGCGTCGGGCCGGATGCGGGGATCTCCCAGATGGTGAAGCAGGAAGCCTTGGACACTGCGGCGAACGTCCTCGGACGGCTCCTGCCCGCTCGTGAGCCAAGCGGCCAGAAGCCCTTGGGCAACCTGACCGCGCCCCGCGGGCTCTCGAAACCGCAGAGCGCCGTCGGGGGCCAGGTAGGTCTCGAGACGCGCCAGGGCGTCGGGGCCCACTGGCCCTTTGAGAGCGGCGGCGGCGAGACCGAGAACCTCACCTTGGACGGCCCGCATGTAGCCGCCCACCGCTCGGAGGGGGTCGGCGAAGCCGGTCACATCGAGAATATGTTCAACGGGCTCTAGTCCCTGCACGAGCCACGTGGCGAGCTTCCGTGGGCCCTGGTGGGGATCGAACAGGTCGAACCGCCGATCGGCCTGACGCCAAAGTTCGAGGCGGGCATCGGGGCTTTCTTTCAGGAGAAGGCGGATGGCCTGCCCAGCCGCAGCAAGGCCGTCAGCCTGCGGGGAGAAGTCCCGCAGCCAGGCTTCGATGAGATTGCGGCGGGCGGACGCCCGCGTGCGGGCGAGAGCGAACAGGGCGTCGAGAAGCCCGGCGATCCGCATCATCGGCATCTTGGCGTCCCAGAGCAGCCACGCCGCGTCGCGGAGGTCGCGGCGGTCGAGCGCCCGGATTCCCGATTGGCTTCGGGCGGCTTCCAGGATCCGAGCCCGGACCTGCTCGAGAACAGCCGTCGCGGGTAAGGCCGGGGCCGCTTCCGCGGCTCCCAACTCGGCAACTGCTTTTGCGCTGGCGAGACGCTCCGGAAGGTTTGCGACCCGGCTCAGCGCCTGGGTGGCGGCTCGCAGCGTGACCAAGGCCTCCCGCGTGTGCATCAGCGCTGCCCCAGCATCTGCTGGATCTGCTCACGCAACCGCTCGATCTCCTCCGAGGTGCGAGACGAGAGCACAAAGCGCAGGTCGATCCGGCGGTTCTTCAGATAATCCGCCTCGGTGGTCCCCTGCGCGTCCGCGAGGGGCCGCCGCTCGCCGTAGCCCGAGAAGGCCAGGAGGGGAAGCTGATCGTTGTTGCGCAACGCCTCCAAGGTGGGCTGGAACTGGCGCAGTTCCTTGAACACCGTCAGGGCGCGATCGGTTGAAAGGCGATCATTTCTCTCTTGAGACTGGTCAGCGGGCAGGTTGCGGTAGGGCTGTCGGTCCGTATGTCCCTCGACCAACACGGCCTCAAGGATCGGGGCTGTGCTGGGATCGCATCCTTCGTGTGCGGTCTCCTGCGCGTAGCACGGAAGAATCCGGCCGAGCACGTTCGCCAGGATCGCCACCGTTTGCCGCGCCTCGTCCTTCAAATCCCACTTTCCGGTTTCGAACAGCAGGTCTCCCGCGATCCGGAGGATGCCGGACCGGGTGTCGAGCGTCACGCGAACATTGCGGTCCCGCAAGGCTTCCTCCAATGACGCCAGAAGGCGGTTGCGGGCAGCCTGCCGGGCCTCAAGGTCGCGCTCGAGCTGGGCAACGGCCTGCTCGAGCAGCCGGCGCAAGCGCTCGTTTTCGGCGCGTTGCTGCGCGGCGATCTCAGCCTCCCGACGAGCCCTGTCCTCCGCCACGCGCGCTTTGTCTTCGGCCAGACGAGCCTCCTCGCGCGCGAGCTCCGCCGCGCGCCGTTCCCGCTCCGCCCGCTCGGTTTGGAGTTTCCGCTCATTTTCAGCGGTCTCGGCGCGCCGCACGGCCTGCTCATACCGGTCACGCGCCACCTTCTGCTCGTCTTCGGCGTCCCGGAAATTGAGCGCAAAAACGGTCAGCATCAGCAGGAAGACGAACAGAATTCCAACCATGAGATCGCTGACCGAGGCGAAATAGCCTTCGTCGCCTTCCTCCAGGGTCTCGACATTCGCGGAAGCCACTGCTTGCGTCCCTTGTTGTCAGACCCGCTATGCGGGCTGAAGCTCCTCGATGGTGTCCTGCAGTCCCTTGACCAGGCTCCCCAGCTGCGTTGCGGCTTTCGCCAAGTTCTGGTCGGTTTGGCTCACAAAGCCGGAGACCTGCCGGGTGAAGCCCTGCAGCCCGTCCTGCAGTTCCTTCAAGGTTCGGGCCAGCTCCTTGTCGACACCCTCGAAACGTTGGGCGGCCACGCTTAAACTCTCAACAAGGCGTCCGACCCCTGCGGCTGTTGCCTCAAGGCGCTGAGCCGCTCCTGCCACCTGCTCGAGAGCACGGCCGGCCGTTTGGGCCGCCTGGGTCATGGGTTCGACCGCCATCCGGGCCGACTGCCCCGCTGCCTTGAGGTCGGCCGAGGCCGCCTCGAGCGGCGCCGCAACCTCCCGCGTCGCTCGATCGAGTTCGGCGATCCGCACCCCAATGCTGTCCGCGGCTTGCGTCAGCGTCAGAACCTGCCGGGCCAGCCCGTCGGCTCGGCTGCCGAAGGCGCCGCCGGCCTCAGTGAGGTGTGTGGCTGCGGCCTCTCCGCCGCGCACAAGCGCGCCCGATGCCGTCGTGCCCGCCGCGGCGAGGCGCTCGGCGGCTTCGCCCATCGCCGCCGCCAAGCCGCCGCTGGCATCCTCCAAGCTGCCCCGCAAGCTGGCGGCACCCGCAGCCCCGCCCTCGCGGAGCGCATCGCCGGCTTGGCCGAGGGTCGTGCGCAGGTCGGCCATCATCGCTTGGAGTTCCGACCGCATGCCTTCCGTCGCGGCGGCAATCCGCTCCACCGCCGCCTCGGCGCCCTTGCCGAACGCTCCACCGGTATCAGTCGCAGCTGCCTCAAAGGTCTGCGCCATGCGGCCCGCCATGGTCTCGAAGCCTATGGCGGCCGACGCGATCCGATCGGCCAGCTCGCCGAAGGCCTGTTGGCCGGCAGCCCGGCTGCTTTCGGCCAGGGTCCGGAGCTCGGCGACCATGGTCTCGACCTGCGTGGTCAGTCGCGCGGAGCTTGTTTCGGCTTGGTGATCCATTCGTGCCTGAAGGCTCTCGGCGGCGCCGGCCAGGGTGACCGCCACACCGCGTGCCGCCTCCTCGAAGCCACCGGCGGCGGCCTCAATCCGGGCCGCGAGCTGCTGGCCAGCCTCGTCTCCGGCACTGCGGGTCTGATCGGCCACGGTGCGAAGGCCTTCCACCAAACCACCCATCTGGTCCGTAATGCGCGTGAGCGCCGCTTCGGCCCCCTCCCCCATGCGGGTTGCCATGGCATCGGCGGACTGCGCCATCCGAACAGCCGCCTCGCCGAGGCCGCTCTGCAGCCCCTCCAGCCGAACGCCAAGCCCGGCGAGGCTGTCGGCGACATCCTGGATGCGGTCGGTTGCCCCACCTTGAAGGCGTTGGAGAAAGCCATCCAGCATTGTCTGAAGGGCATCCTCATTGCGCGAGGCCATTCCATCGGCGAGCCGTTGCATGGCGTCCGTGAGCGGCGCGATGTGCTCGCCGAGACGCGCGTCAAAGGCTTGGTCGAACACCTGGCCGAGATTGATCGCAAGATCGGTTGAGAAGGTTTCAAGCTGGGTGGCCTGACGCTCGAGCACAGCGTTGGCTTCCTGCTGCAGTGCCGCGGGCGTCAACAGCGGAATCCGTGCTTCCAATGTCGCTAGGAACGTATCGAGCGCCTGTTCGACACCCTGCAGCCGCCGTTTCCGGAACAGGGCGTACACAATCGACAAGCCGAGGCCGACAAGCGAAGTGACGAACTTGAACGATGCCGTATCAAGAAGCGTCTTGAGCGCGTCGTTGCGGGCCGCCGCCTCGCCGGACACGACGCCACCGGCGGTCGAGAGGGCGGCCGCCAGCCCGACAAAGGTGAACAGCAGGCCCGCGCCGACGAGCAGGTTGGGCAGGGCCGCGTGGTAGCGCGCGTCAACGCCCACCTGGGGCGCTCGCAACAGACTGAGGTTGAACCAAAGGTCGGGACGGGCGGTCGCCCGCACGGGACGGGCTGGACTCAGGGGCAACACCAAGGAGCCGCAATAATCCCGCCACCGGGCGCCGAGAATGGGATTGCGCCCGAGATCGGCCGAAACAGCCTCATAGTGCTGAGCGAAGGCCTGTGCATCGGCAGCCTCGCCGATCCGGCCGGCGGCCTTGGTGAGAGCCCGTGTCAGAACCTGCGTGCCGCGCCAGAGGCTAAAACCCGATCCAACCGCCCATAGCAGAAGGGCGGCCACAACGCCGAAGATGGTCCCCGGATTGGCGATCACCGGCGCCACAAGCTGCATCACATTCACTTAAGAGCCCCCATCAGCTCCGACTGCGGCGTTGACCCCGCGCCGTCCTATTTGTTCGTCAGGCTGTTGTTTCTTGATCTAGTCTTCTGACAGTTCCTATTGTTATACGAACACATGCTGGTTTCAATCTTTGATGGCGAGTTGCTGATCGAAACGCGCGAATGTCGCAGGGTGTGGCTTCCCGATAGCCGTCCCGGTGTGGTCTGGCGGGGTTTGGCCTACCCCTTGCGCGCGGGTGACCGCCTTGAGGTGGCGGATGAGGCCTTTTCGCCCGCAGCCTGCGCGGCTGGCGGCGAGCCGCGCCAGGAAGGCTCAACAGCCGATCGGGTTGCGTGCGCCTTTGCCCTCATCGACGGCCGGGACGAGGCCTACCTTGTCCTGCCCGGCTCCGTTTTGGACTGCGAGCAAGCCACCGGCAGCCTTCGAGAGGCCGGCATCAGGGTGCTGCGGACGGGCCGCTATCTTGGCGAGCCTGTCGACGGTGTCGAGGGTGATTGGTTCATTCGGTTTGTGAAGCCGACCGACCGTGCGCGCCCCGTAAGGGAGCTGATCGCGGGGCTCCTTGGCCGGAGCCCTGCCGACGAGGCTCGGGACCAAGCCGGGCCTGAGCTGCGCGCCCGCCTTCTTGGTGCAGAGCTTGCCGCAGCAAAAGCCCGGGAGGCAGGCCTGCGGACCGAGGTGGCGCATTACCGCCTCCGAGAAGCGGAGCAGGTCGGTGCCGCCGAAGCCGAGGTCACCCACCTGCGCCTCGAGCTAGAGGAAGAGCGGCGCCTGCG
Organism: Microvirga yunnanensis; assembly: GCF_025460875.1. Classification (NCBI taxonomy): domain Bacteria; kingdom Pseudomonadati; phylum Pseudomonadota; class Alphaproteobacteria; order Hyphomicrobiales; family Methylobacteriaceae; genus Microvirga; species Microvirga yunnanensis. The sequence goes on along the minus strand of NZ_JAMXFI010000081.1, from coordinate 17,299 downwards.
GGAGGTTGCCGAAGCGGCTGCGATGGAGGCCGAGCGCGCGGAACCGGTACCCCCGGCTCCCCGACCGGCAGCGCCGGCCAGAATCCGGGACGAGATTGAGAGTGTTTTGGCAGCCCTACTCCCCCGTGTCCGGCTGGTGCGAGACAGCATAAACGTCATAGCGGCTGAATATGGCAGCCGGCGCGCGGTTTACCGCGCCCTCGCGGAACTCCATGAAAACCAGGAGCAAAAGCTTCAGGCATGGAAGAGGATCAGGGGGGCCGAAGGCTGGTGGGAGCGCCACGTCAATAACGGCCATGACGATGCAGGCCGCATCTACGCAAAGCTCGACAAAGCCGATCGTGTTTGGGATGTCCTCGTATCGCATAAGGGCGAGCAGACCCGTGATGTGACCTGGCTTTCGCGCTGGCGCGGGACCTGAGCGCCCAAACCTCGTTTCAGACACTCTCCGCACGGAGGCCTCTGGCCGTTTGAGCCAAGGCTTTGCGCGGAGAATGTCTGAAGCCGGGTGGCTGCCGGCCTATGCCGGCACAGATCACATGGCTGATCGCCCTGACCCGCGGAGGCTCCACCAGTCCCACGTGTCGCTACGCCTCTCAGGGCAGCGCTCACTTGTCTGAGATAGCCTCACGCCGTCCGGTCACTGCGTTGCTTTCCGGGGCAGTGTTAATAGTAATCAGTAGAGAAGAGATCACCCCTCTACCCACTCATGCGGTCTTGCGCTAGCCTTCGATTCGACCTGATCCAATCCCCCCGGACAAGGCAATAAAAGCAGACGTCGCGCTGCCCTCAGGCAGTTCTACGCCTGTCTCTTTGCGAAGAGTGTCGGCATGCACCCAGAGACGATCGAAAAGTCCATCCAAGAAGTCGAGATCTTAAAGATCCTCAGCCAGCGTCTGACGGAAAAGATCCGAGACGGGTACGCGTCGGTGCACTCCACCCGTCGCTACAACGACTTCGATACGGCGGTCTCCCTTCACGAGATCAGCCGCGGCCTCACAAACGCGTTTGAGGAAGTCGCCAGCCGCGGGTACGGGCGCGTCATCTTCGCCGAGGAGTATGATGCCGACGGGAATAGCCTGGGCTCAACGTTCTTTCGGCTCTCCCAGGCCAATGCCGGTTTTCCGGATCAGCCGATCCGCCTGATCGCGAGAAATTCACCGATCGGCAGCCTTATTGCTTCGTGCTCGCTTGACGATGAGCTCCCCTACCGGGTGCCGAAAGGCGAGCGGTCCATCCATGTCAAAGGAATTATCGACATCGATGGAATGTCTAATTTGCTCAAGGACTTGCCTGATGCCAAACTAGCAAGTTTTCAGGCGCTTGGAGCCAACAACATCGACATCGTGCGAGGTCTGCGGGACTTCGTTGAAACCCGCAAGCCGCAAATCAGCGGGCCAGCCCATCCCACTCCCGCGCTAGCGCAGGAGCACGGCTCACCGACACCCCAAGTGATGCAGCCGGATCCGGCCCAATCACCTGTGGAGCATTCGCCAGCACCCCAAGCGGCTCCCGCTGCATCGACTGTGGCGGCTTTAGACAACGGTGCGACGCATGAAGCACCTCCAGACTACTGGGACATTGACGAATCCAAGATCCTCCTGGCGGAGGACGATGATTACGCGTTGGGCTCGCACTTCTTCACGCGGACGACGGGTCGGCAAGAAGAGGCCATTCGCACTGTGCGGGGCCTGGCGATCGTGAATGGGGTGGCTGGCAGCGGCAAGACATCGGTCGCACTCGGACGTCTTAAGTTCTTCGCCAACTTCCGCTCGGGCGAGAATGCAGAGGAGTATGGGCTACGCCAGGAGGATTGGGCGGATTTCGATGCGAGCAATATGATCGGCTTCGTTCTGAGCCCGAGCCTGGTGTCCTACCTGCAGCAGACGGCGGAAAGCCTCGAATTGAAGGGAATGAAAATCCAGGATTTCGAGGAGTTCCTGAATCGCGAGCGAAATCAACGAGGCATCTTCAGCAAGCCGTTCAAAAAATCGTCCGAGAACGGGCATGGCGAGCAAAATACAATCACTTGGCTGAAGGCCCTCGACATTGTCGCCGCGCGGTACCTTGCCGACAGTATTCTGGCGATCCAAGTCGAACCACTGCTCCGGCCCGAAACCCATGATGGCGAGAGCATCACCGATAGCAGGTGGCAGGATCTGGTATCGACGTATTGGAAAAAAGGAACGCTGCCGGGACGCATCAGGGGTCTGGTGAACGGCCTGACCGTGAAGCATTCGGTTGACCAGAAAGGATTTCTTATCCGAGGTCTCGCGCGCGATATCGACCAGAGCGTGCGTCTTGGCGACAATGAGGTCGGAACACTCAAGATCGAGGAAAGGCGGGCTCTGCGCGAGGCCGTTGAGAATGTCCAACTTCGGATGTTTCGCCTCCTCAACCCACAGGAAATGTACCTCCAAGCCTTTAAAGATGACAGGTACCGGATCCTGCTGGAGGACCTCTGCCGCCAAAACCAGGTCTCAGTCGCCGCTGTCGTTGAACCCATCGTTCGGCGCGTCAGCGAGAACAAGGTCACAGACGACGACATCATCAATGCCCTGTGCCTGAATGCCCTCTCCTGCGAGCGCTTCGTGCGCGACATCAAGGCCGTGCGTTACCTGCATGCGTTCGCCGAGAATGTCGGCGTGTTCATTGACGAGTATCAGGATTTCAGTGAACTCCAGGTGCTCTTGATGGGATACAAAGCGCTGTCCAAGTATGGACTTGTCACGGTCTCAGGTGACAGCAGTCAGCGCCTGCATAGGGGAGGCCTTGCCGAGATCACGCGGGCGTTTCCGCAGATTTCGTCACCGCCTCGCCAGATCCTCCTCGACCGCAATATGCGGCAAACCGAACACCTCGCACGACTGTCAACGTGTTTCCGCTCGTTGACAGACCCAACCGTTGCAATGCCTGAGATCCCCTGTCGCGCTCCGCTCGCGATCTACGAACAGCAACAGTTCTTTGCCGACGCCGCCGTCGCGAAAATCCTCAGTCTTCCCGAGGCAGCCAGCGTTGCGGTCATTTGCCCAAACCAGGATGAGGTGGAGCGTTGGTATGAGTTGATGCAGGAAGAGCTGGAGGCGGGGTTTCGGAACCCAATGATCTCTGACAAGGCAAAGCTCACAACGCGCTACCACACGCATTTCACCACAGCCCTAGAGGCGAAGGGCCTCGAGTTCGATGCTGTCGTCGTCCCCGACCTTTCCACCTTTGATTGCGCCGATCTGACGGGCTGCAATTCGCTGTATGTTGCAATCAGCAGGCCGCGGCATGCCCTTCTTGTCGGCTGTCACAGTTCAGGGCTAGATCAGGCAGGCATCACAAGTCTGATTGACCTCGACCATCTGTCCGTGATTATAGGCGAGGTCAAGGCTACCCCAGCATATGCGGCATAACCCGAGCCTATCGACTTCGGCATAGTGCCGGACGATGCCGCAGGGCCAATCGTGTTCTTCGGCAGCACAGAATGCGCTCCCCTGTTCGCGGCCTCGACCCGTTCCGTGGATGCCAAGACGCCGGCGCGCGCGAGCGGCTGATTGCGAGCGCCAGGCCGACCTGAGGCAGAGCTATGGTTGAGGGCTATAGTTGTAATCTTTAAGGCGCTTCTTGGCCCTCGTTAGCTCAGCCTCGGTGAAGAGACCGTGCCATTTTTGATTCTCGACCACCAATGCTTCAACAGTGAGGTCCAAGCGTCCTCGTTCAAAAAGGTGCGTATACCCATCTGAGGGCTTTTCTGAATTGATAAGGTATTTCGCGGTATCGAGGCCCCCTCTTCGGCTGAGCATGCTCAAGAAGATAGAAGGGTTATAGCTCGCTTCTGATTTCGCTCGTCGATAGATAGTGAACATGGCCTCATCGAATTGCTTAACCAAATCCTGCATGGCTCCCTCCCCACCGAATGGCAATGCCAGTTGAGCCTTCCAAAAATGACCGCGTCGGGGCACCTTCGCTCTAGAATCCCGCCATCTCGAGCGATCAGGCTGGCGCTATTTCCAGCACCTCACCTCAGCCCTGATAAAGCGCCCATGTTTTTATGCTGAGGTGAGACCAAGATTGGCCCGCAACTCCTCAGCCACCTTGGGCCCGAGAAGATTGTCGTGACGACGGGAGTCCCGCAAGTTAGCGGCGAGGCTGCCGACGTTGGCCCAGCGGAGACGGCGCCCTCCCCCGGCGGCTCGGGCCCCTTTTCCATCCACGAGATCAATGAGTTTGTCCTGGGCTTCGCCTGAAAGGCTGAGGGTCCTCGACGTATAGAGATACTGCAATCCCGTCAGAGCGCCCGTGTCGTCGGTCTGGGTGTCGGGGTCGATTTCGGGAATGGTCTCGGGCACGCCCGCGAGGTACGCAGGCTCCAGGACCTCGGACGAGGCCCACTGGTCTGTCGCGATCGTGCCGCTGACCGCCCTGATCCACGGGCTCGCCGCGCCGTGGAACGACAGGATGAGTTCCCTTTTGGCTCGGGTCATCGCCACATAGAGCTTGCACGTCTCCCGAAACGCCTCCTCGGGCGGAGCGTCGTGAGCCGGAAGCACCCCGTCGCAGCAGCCGACGATGATCAGGGTATCGAACTCGTAGCCCTTGGTTTGCTCTAAGTCCGAGAAAACGAGGCGGTCAGTGCTTGGGTCGTAGGCGCCGTCCAAGGCGGTCACGCCGCATCGCGTTGCAAAGCCCTGGACATCGCGCGACGAGAACCCCGCGAAGGCGACGCAGACGGTTCGAGCGTCCTGCGCCAGGCGCGTCGCCGCGTAGGCCCGCGCATACGCAATCTCCTCCTCAAGGGTCTCGGCGGCCAAGGCCATGGGCACCGGCCCGCTAAAATTGGCGAACCGCGGATCCAGGATCTCCAAGTCCTCGCTCTCGAACATCTCCTCGTGGAGGTTGCGGGTGAGGAGATCGTAGGCTGCCGCGAGAATCTCACGGCTGTTTCGGTAGTTCTGCTGAATGCGCTCGCGGGTGATGCCCGCCAATCCCGCGCCGGTCAGGGACCGATGCTTTGGCAGCACTGTTTGGGCAATGTCCCCGCAGAGGAAGATGTCATTTGGGCCAGGAGGGACGAGGCGGCGCACGACACGCAGTTCGGTCGTTCCGAAGTCCTGGGCTTCGTCGACCAGCACATTTGTGAAGGCCGGCGCGATCTTGTCGATGTGCCTCGCCAGTGCCGCCGTCAAGCCGAGATAGTCGACGACACCCACATCCGTCATCTTCTTTTCCCAGCCGGCGAGGCCGCGCAAGAGGTCGCGCCGGCGCTCGGCCGGTATCGGGAACTTTCGGCCGCTGCGCTCGAGGTCGAGGTATTCCGCCGTCGCGTCCGGCGGCACGGCTGACCGAATCCAGTCGAACTCCTCGCGCAGGTAGGTCTCGCCGCTCACGCCCCTGGCGGTTAGCGACTTGTGCAGCGGCAGCAGGACCGAAGCGTCGTGGTTGTTCGCCCATTGCCGGTAGTACTCCCGGAAGACCTCGTCGACGTGCTCGCCGAGCTTCCACGTGACATCCTCGTACTGCCGGGCGTTCTCCGGCTCGAAGGTCACCAGCAAGGTGCGGGCGAGTTCGAAGAACGATGAGACCTCAATCCGGGACCTGACGGCCTCGTCGGCGCACGCGGCGTCCACAAGCTGCCGCAGAAGGCCGGCAAGGCTCCGGTTCAGCGTGAGGATCAAGACACGGTCCGATCCTTGTTCAGCAAGGCGCATGGCGCGCCGCACCACCACGCACGTCTTGCCCGATCCCGAGACGCCGGAGAGTTGGGCGACGCCGGGGTAGTCGGCCCTGACGACCCTCTCCTGTTCGGGATGCAAGAACAGAAACCAGTCCTGCCAGGTCGAGCGGCTCTCGAACGCCTTCAGCCACGCCTCGTATTCGGGCGACCCGACACGAAGCCGGCGCACCTCGTCTCCATCCTCGACTTCGACCATCTCGGCCGAGCCGAAGCCCTCGATCGGCGCGATGTCCCCTCGCCTCAGGTCGACATGAGCCTGCGCGCCGTCGACATTTCCGACCAAGAGCAGGGTGAAGACCGTCCGGATGAATTCGGCCTTGTCCGCGTCCGGGATCATCACGACCAGCGCCTCGAGTTCGTCGGGTCGGGAGCCTCCATCGAGTTGGGTCAGTTTGCGCATCAGGCTCGCGGGCAAGCCATCGAGCACGAAGTCCACCGCCTCCGTTCCGAGAGCGTCGATCAGCGCCCTATCGTGGTGGTCAGCAAGGTGGTCGCGAGCAACGACGCTACCAGGCCCGACGCCGGGTACGCGGACCAGACGGTTTCTCTGAACCCCATAGTCCTCGCCCTTGTGAGCTTCGAGCCAGCGATCGGTGTCCTCGTGGTCGCCGATGAAAAGGAAGACGCAACTCCTCTCGGTCTGATGCGTGACCAGGCGCCAGCCATCTCCGAGGTCGTACTTGACGCAATGCCTGATCCGGGTCTCGCCATTGTTCGTGACAGGCAGGGTTTTAAACGGGTTGTCTTCCTCCAAGCTACCGAGGACAACCCTGACCTTGTTATGCTTTTTCTGGTGTTTCCCGCCCTGCAAATTGGCATCTTTGAGGGCTTTCATGAAAGCTTTGGTGGTCCAGTATGTGATTGCCCCCGGCCGGACCGGCGCTTCAACTTCCGCCGACGGCCGATCCTGGTTCCGACCTGTAACTGACACGACTGCCCCCATAACACCATGTGATTGGAAGAATTGTAAGGACAAGCTTTGCTTTAATGCAACAGGGGCAGTTGTCTTTTCTTAGCTGCTGCAATCCCAAATCAGTATTAGGTGCTTGTCAGCCACTGTGGTGGCTTCCGAGGGTGCCGCCCGGACGCCGCTGAGGAGCCGTGCGGGTCACGCAGGCCCAAGAACGTTCCACATGGGCCGACGACGTCTTGCCTGGCCCACGGCCACCCCGGAGGCTGGGCGTGAAGAGCCTCGTCGGCAATCCCGCGGTTCGTCGGCGGTTCGCTGCAGGGCTTAGGAGTACCGGCCACACCTGAGGCGATGCAACCAGCGAAGTTGCGACCTATCCGGCCTAAAACGGCTGTTGCCCGTGAATGAGGGTGGGGCCGTCACGCTGCCGTGGCCCTTTGCAAGGCCGCTACTGCGCACCGTTTGCCGCGCGTACCTCTCAAGGCGTCGCCGCCCTGGGCAAAGCCGACCTGAGGATGTCGCCGCGTCGCGAGCGGGCGCAACCGAGCGCTCCCGCCCCGTGCGGCCCAGACGCTTCTCCTTTCACGGTTGCCTCGTCTCACCGGATCGAACTGCCGATCACCTGGTTCAGCATCACGTCAACCGTCCGGAGGCCATTCGTCGTCGTTGATCTGCATCTCGAACCGGAACGAATGCACGCCCGCCTGCTGGTAGCGCAGGGCGGTACCATGCAGCACAACATACTTGAATTTCTCTCCAATCAGCATCGGCAGGAGGGATGGGAGAGCGTCGGCCGGCAGCGAAAGAATTCCTTGCGCCTCCCTGCGCAGACTGATGAAGCCGATGCGGGGCGGTCGATCGTTCCGGCGCCGCTCCTGCTCTAGATGCAGATCTGGAATGAAAGTCAGCTCAATGGCCTTTTCTTTCAATCTCTCCGGTCGGCGGAATCGCGCTTGAATCGCGAGATGCCGGTAATCATCATACGGATTGAAGTCGCGCTGCGGGTCGCGGGCGACCCCAAACGACAAGGTCCACTTCCAGCTCGAAATCTCGAGAATGTAATAGACATGCTCGCTCCGTCGCTGGTTTGGAGTCTTGCGGGACCTGCTCTTTGCCACGGGGTTGGACGATGCGCTGCTGTTTGATGCCGCCTGCGATCATGGGGTGATTGGCCGCGGCGCTCAAGACCCATGGGGTCGGTGCCTTGGCGTGCGACGGCCCCGCCGACCATTACAAAGATGATCCGCAAGTTTGCAGAGGGCGGAGGACCATGGGAGACGTTTTAAGCTTGGCACGTTCAGGCTGATCGACGGGACATTGAAGAACGCGACCAAAAGAAAAAGCCGTGTCCAGCACGTCAGCTAGATCAACGGCCCGTGTTTGTCTTTACCCCCAACACTGAAGTCCTGCTAAATTTTTATATTGTGAACGAAAATCACGCTTCAGCAATGAGCCGATTGGTAGGACGAACATCTTTGCAAGACAATACGTCTATTTGCCTAGACTTATAGCTAAGCTTCCTCTCGTTTAGGCTTGGCTGGACATCGCCACAAGGACGGCATCGGTAGTCCTTGAGTGCCCGCAGACCAAAAGGCTGAAGACCAGACTCCGCTGGCTCCAGATCCCCTCAAGGTGTGTACACGGGCCATCCCATTTCTGGGCAGGCCTGCTGAGGCAAAGTGTTTGCTGGACGGACTGTGCACCTATCCCATAGACCTAGCCGCCTTGCTGAAGACGCGTCGTCAGGAGTTGCTTGGCGCGGTCCGCCCGCTGTTTCTCCTGGTGTTGGATTTCCCGTCCTGACCTGGCCATTCCTTCAATAGGGTGTGTGATCAGAACTTCTCAAAGAGCCTCACGCGGCTCTCAGGCCCAACACCGTCCACCTGTTTTCTTCTTTGTTTCTTCTTTGAAGACACCTTGCCACCACCCCTACTGCGTTTCGCTTGATCACAGGGCTCTAATGCGGTCCAAGCAAAAAGAAAGCGCCCGTGTCTCAAAGGGCGCTCCAAGGGCCGACCCGTAGGGGCAAATCAGGGGTCGTGGGTGCAAACTAGCAACACGCCAGAGCTGAAGCCATGCTGCCAAAGAACTCTTTTGGGGTACTCCTATATGGGTTCTTAGTTCGCGATTGCATTTTCGGGGCCAAATCAGATAACGCTAAGTCTCCCGTGGGGGCACAACGGGTCAAGGGCCGCAGTCCTAGAGAAAACAAAACAATAGGCGCGGCCCTTGCTATCCACTCTCTTCGAGACCACTGTGATGACTGCGTTGAGACTCTCTCTGCTTTGATTAAGGCAATCATCAGCTCGCCAGGTTCGTCGATTTGGTTGAAGTATACTTACCTATAACTGGCGCAGGACAGTCACGATATGCGCATGGGGCCACTACACTAATGACGATCTCTCCCCAGCACCTACGCAGCCAAAGCTTCTTCTGGGATGCCGATGGCCAATCGACCAGCCGATCCCATCACAAGCTTGAGCAGTTCTATACCTCCTGTCGGCGCCGCTGGCAGTCCGTTAAAACCGGGAGCGCGGTCGCACGATCCAACCTCAATCAGATCCTTCGCACGCTTGATCGGATGCTCTTGGCGCCTGCCGTGCTTATTCTGCCCAAAGCCTATGCCAGTTGGGGCACCGTTCGCCCGGTCTTTCTCTCCCGGGCTCAAGCATGGCTTCCGTGGCTTTCACTTGCCACAGCGCAGCAGGAGGACGAGGAGCCTGATCCTGCCTGGGCACTCCTCGAAGACCTCCAGAACCTCAAGGCCGACCAGCAGGACAAAACCGCCAAAAACCTTGCCTTGCTGTGGAAGTCCTTCGAGGACTCCTTCGGGGGCCTGAGCGGCTACTTGCAGTCACTGGAGACAGAACAACTCCTGTACCTGAACAAGCTCAAGGCGGCGTCAGACCGGATGCGGCTTGCACGCGGCACAGAGGCGGCTTTTCACTACGTGACGGTCGAGTTGATGCGCCAATATGTTGGGTGCTTTCAGGCTGGTCGATCCGATCAGGCGGCCATGGCTCTGGCCACATGCGTATCGGGTTTGATCGACCGTGGGCGCTGTTAACGCCAGAGGTGCGCCACTGCCCTACAAGCCCTACACATCCGAGATAGCACTGCCCCGATCTCGCCATGGCGGCACTGTCTGCTGATCCGTGGCGCCTAACGTCAGCTTTCACAAACCCGCGCTTCTGCGGAGTGTGGGTCGAACACGTGGAACTCCGGGACGTGATCGAGACCGTGGCGAGTGACATCTCGGCGGTTCTGTCGGGTCACCCCGACTTGGATCAACTTGGGTCGCGCTATCCGGGTCCTTGAGGAAGCCGACGGGTGCAGTTGCTCTTCACACCATCGGCCTCTTTCATCAGATGAGTCAGAGCACGAAATCAGAAGCGGACAGGGCCTTGATGTTAGCGAGCTCGATGGCGAAATCGGCGACTCGGTCGCCGTTCACGTCGCCTTCGACGACACCCGCCGAAAAGCGCAACTCGCCGTCACGGCCTGTAAACGCCTTTCCGCCAATAAATCGGAAGCTCTGGTTGCCGATGGTGCCATCCTGGTCGGCATCAATGGATTGCAGATCAATCTTGTCGTACCCGCGCCTGAAATCAGCGATGAGGTCGGGATTGGAGGTCAGGGAATCTGATAAGGAATCGAAGTCGAAGCGGTCATAGCCTGTCCCGCCAACGAGGCGGTCTCGCGCTAACCCTCCAACCAAGTAATCGTTGCCGCTCCCGCCGCTGAGCGTGTCAGCCCCCCATTTGCCATACAGCTTGTCGTTCCCGCCATACCCGCTCAGCACGTCGGCGCCGGTGCTGCCAATCATCGTATCCTGGCCCGCCAATTCCGCGCGAAAGAGCGCAAGATCATCGGTGTTCGATGCGGTTTGAGCCGCGTCCACCAAGCTGCGGGCGGAGACCGAAACACCGGTAACCGTGAAGGCAACACTGCCGCCGCGCAGAGCCTGGTACGACGTGACTGTGCCGCCCGTTGGCTCTCCGATGCTGTTGTAGGTAAATCCGGAGCCTCGAAAGAGATCGTACGAGCTGCCGCCATACCAGGCTTGGAAAACGGTGGAATCCGCTACGTATGAACTGCCCTCGTAAATCGAGTTGAGGTCGAGATTAGAGAGATTAAAGACGTAACCGTTCTTTGCCTCAATGCGCGCCATTCCATCCCCCATGCCTCTTACCTTCCGAGAGGCTAAGACAGCACCGTCAGGCCCACAACAGCATCATCGCAGCAACCAACAGCTATTTCTCCCCTGATGAGGCCGCCAAGAGCGATGACTCATTCCACCACCTTCCCACCAGTCAGTCAGGCGAGCGGGGCGCCCTCGAACAACCGGACAAGGGCTCGCGGTTTCGTGCTGTTTCCAATTGTGATCCAGAAAGCATCGCGCGTGGGAAGGTTGTGAGCCAGGCGAAGCGTGCCCGCGTGCAGATGTCGGTCAGAGACGCCATGTGCGGCGAGAGGGCTCTGGTTCGCGCCCACGGGTAATGCGTACCGGAAGTGTGCCGCGCCGACAGCCAAACCACCTCCGAGCGCAGCGGAAGCAGTGGCAATCCCATGCCGCTGCCAGTAGCCATCCCGCCCTGGGTGCTCGAAGCCGTGAATGGCGATCAGTGCCACAGTGGGCCTGTGGGCGGCGAAAAGACCTTGCCAGCGCGCGACAAGGCTACGCTGCAGCGGCAGCGAAACCGGCGTGGCCCTGGAATGCTGATCTAACAAGCAGATCGAGCGGAACGGTGTGCATGGACCATCCGCTGTCGCGGCCAGACCAAAGGCATCGTAGCAGACGCACACAACCGCAGTTTCGCCACTCGCCAGTCTGGCAAAGCGCGTGGGGCTAACGTAGTTCTCCCATTGCGAGGCCAGACGCCGGTCTGCACTGCCGGCAGCTTCCTCGGCGACCGGAATCGCCTTCACGGCATGGCCCGCAAGGGCATCGGCCCTCCACGCTGCCACCGCCTGATCTCCCCTCAACCGCTTGTGAGCCGGCGCCGCGTCGATGCCCACGACCAGCAGAACGCCGGGCGACCATCGGTCGAGGTGTTGCGCAGCCCTGCGGCACGCCCCAGCGAACGGCGCGGCTTGGATGCACTGGCTCTGCTGAGGCTCTGCCAGAGTGACGAGCGAATGATCGAGATGGAAATACCCTGCAGGGAACAGCACGGCATCGGCAGGAGTCCAATCCGACCGCGCCACGATCTCGCTTGCTGCCAGCTCGAGCATGTGCATGCGCTCGATGTTGTGCTCGGCGTTCCTGACAGGCCGGCCGCGCACGCACACCGAGATGACGCGAGTGGGCCTCACGCAGACCTCCGTTGTCCACTCGGGGCAACCCAAACATCGACTGAAGCCCTGCCTGGGTGCAGAAGCAGGCCTCAGAGAGCTTGCATTTCGCCACCCTGAATAACACGCTGCTATCTGGGTCTATTTACCTCATGCAGAAACATGTATAGCGATACTTCGTGTTTAAATTATGTTTTCTTCACCATATTCTTACAATAGACAAGATATCTTCTTTGGTCTTGGCAATAATCATCTTTCTTATATGGAATTACGTCTAGATCATCAACAAGAATGCACATCCGTGTACTTGTAAATAGCTCCGATCGCCTTGGCGCGACTGGAAGCCACTGCATCTTTCGGCGCCGACGTGAAAGCCGTTGGCAGGTCCGCCATCCATTGCCATGTGTGTTCTCTTGAGCAGTCTTGCCGCAATGGCGGGTTGAGGGGTCGTCGGGTTCATAACAGCAGACTGGGAACTGACCGAGGTGCCCCACAGGAGTTCTTTTGTTGATACCTTTGCTCTTCAAGCCTGATTTTTGGTGTCAGTCTAGAAAGTCCAAGAGTTTGGGGTGTAGTGTTGGAGTTCAGTGGAGAGCTCTCACAATTCTCGCGATTGTACCGCGCCCACCTGGTTTCTACGCCCGCGACATCTAGGCTGCAATTGCCCGCAACCCGAACGATCCCTTTCCAGGACAGCATGCCTGCCGTCGCCCCGGTCGGCAGGTTTGTCTCGACCCCTGAAGCCTGCGCAGCTCAGTTGGCCTCGGCCTGCCAGTCTCCAGAAACTGGAATGCCTATGGAGTGATGCTCTTGCCACGGATTTATGTCCCGTCGACGTCGCCGGAGGATTGGAAGCGGCTCTTGGCCGAACCTGATCGGCAGTGGCGGCCCGAGTATTCGGCCTGGGCGGTGGCCCATGCATGGGAGGCGGCGGGCGGCCTGCCGCCGGAGATTGTGGGCCTCGTTCGTGAAACGCCGTTCTTTGCGGGGGCATCGCCCGAACTGCTGTGCGCTTTTCCAGAATACACGGTCGATCTGCCGGGTGGGCGGCGGCCCAGTCAGAACGACGTTTTCGCGCTCCTCCGGGTTGGCCCCAACACGGCCGGCATGGCGGTGGAAGGGAAAGTGGAGGAGAGCTTCGGCCCCACTCTTGGGGAATGGCTTGATGGCGCATCCGACGGCAAGAGGCAGCGTCTCAGCTATCTCCGCGACCTGCTCGGTCTCCATCTTGAGCCGCTTCCATCGACCCTGCGCTATCAGCTGCTCCATCGCACAGCATCGGCCATCATCGAGGCCAGCCGCTTCAAGACGGACGCGGCGATCATGGTGGTCCAGTCGTTCTCCGACAAAGCAACCTCGAAAGACGATTTCCTTCAGTTTGTCGACCTGCTGCGAGGCCAGATGCAGGATAAGGGCCTCGCCGAAATCAAGCTGCCGAATGGGTTGCCTTTGTTTGTCGGCTGAGCGGACGGCGATCGCTCGTTTTTGTGCGACAGCACTCGTCTCGCCCGAGAACCAAGGCCTGTCACGAGTGGAGGCGCGGATAGCGACGGCCTCCCGGCCAGAACGGAGGGCGAGCCCCTGGCTCCGGCCACGGAGCCGGAGGCAGCAGCGCTGGTTCAGGTCAATCAACCGAAGAACTCACCAGTGCGCAGACCGGACCGTGTCCCGCACCCGACACCCCCGTCCGAGATCGAGCCGCCCGGGGCCCCCTCCCCCATGAACCTCCTCAACCTGCTTGCCGCTGCCCGCAGATCCGAACAGTCGTGCATTACGGCCGATCAGATCGAAGCGGCGTTCACCCACCATGTCAGTCCCATCCGGGCACAACCCTATTTCGTGAACCATGACGCCAAGGAGTTGAACGAACTGCCGACTAACCGGGGAGAGGAGTACCTGGCGAAACAGCTGGCCGCTCAAGGGACGCTCGAGACCTGGGACGGCGGGCAAATCACCCTCCTTGACTACCAGTTTCCTTTAAAAGCCGTGCGCGCGGACCGCATCGGCAAAGTGGATCTGATCGGGCACACACGGGACCACGCTGTTGCCTTAATCGAGCTGAAGACGGGCGACAGCCCGGAGAATCCCCGGGTGGGCCTACTGGAGCTCCTCGCCTATTGGGCCGCTGTCCGGCAGAACCTCGATCGCATTAACGCGGAGGCCTTGTCGAAGAACCTTTGCTCATCCCCCCTCACCAAGCCTGCCCGCCTCTATCTCATGGCGCCCGACGCGTACTGGACCCGATGGCGTGAGCCGAACAGGCGACAGCGCTGGTACCAGTTCTGTGCCCAGGTTCAGGAGCTCCAACTCCGTCTCGACGCCATCGTCGGATGCCTGGCGCTCCGCGACGGCCCCTCAACGGGGTGTCCGTTCACCGTCGGACCGGTGTATATCGGGCTCGAGGGTTTCACCGCCGACGCGACTGGTCGGATCAGTGACGAGGCTTACTGGCGGGCAGAGCTGGGTGACGACTTCTAAACGTGCTGCCGGCGGAGCGTGCATCGGCCTGCTCTCGGCAAGGCCACCCTTTGGCCCGAACATCCGACACAGCAGGTCTCAGGACGGGAGACCGTCCTTGACCCAATCGGGAAGATTTCGATTGGCGCGCAGCCGAGCCCCATAGGTCGCATCGTCGACCGCGGCCATGGGCTCCAAGGTCATCGCATCTACATCGGATCGGTTCATCTCAGCCAAGAGCCTCATCGGAGACTCGCCGTCGAGCGCCGCGTCGTCGATCTCGAGAGCGAGCATCCACCGGCCGGGCGCGCCGTCCAGCATGAGCGTGCGCGTGCGCGTGGTGTCGGCCAATTCGGGCAGGCGGGCGAGCCCATCGGCCAGCGTGGCAACGGCGGCGGTCAGGGAGGTGCCGGCCAGCGGATGCTTTACACCGTCCACGAGGTCAAACACCATATCGCTCCCGCCGACCCGAAACAGCTCAACACCAGGTGTTCTCGGGTCGAGCAGGCTCGGGCGCCCAGCTCGTGGCCGGCCATCGATGATGACGGCTTGAACGTCGTCCTCGCTGGCGTCGATGAGGTCGGCGTAGGCGTCGCCCACCGTTCGACCGATGATGAATAGGTCGGCTCGTTTGCCGGTCTCGATCGAGCCGACGAAGCGATCCCACCCGATCATGCGGGCCGGTTCACGCGTCACCATGCCGACGAGATCGCGATCACTGAACAACCCGCCCAACTGCGCGCTGACCAAGCGCGCGATTTTCAGCTCGCCAAGGAGGTTTTTGCTCCCGCTCGGCCCCCAGTCCGAACCGAGCGCGAGCCCCACGCCAGCCCGTTGTGCGGCCGCGACATCCGTTGTGGCTCCGTAGAGCAGGAAATTGCTCAGGGGCGACCAGATGACTCCACCGCTCCGCGCGAGAATACCAAAATCGTCCTCCGCCAAAGCCGTTGCATGGATCGCGACGAGGTTGTGGTCCACGAGCCAGGATTGGTCGCTTCGCTGCAGCTTGAAGAAAGCCGCACGCGCCTCGACGTCCGTCCCTTCCGAGAGGTGCAGGATAAAAGGGCGCATTGGATTGCCCAAGATAGGCCCGAGGGTCTTTTCAGCCTGTGCCACGGACCCAAAATCGTTGATTGCGCCCTCGGCCCTCGGCCATTCGGCATCACGCGGAAACTCGACATTCCGCACAAGGCCCTGGTACAAGGTCTCGTCACCAATTATGTCCCGCGCACTGATCCCTTGGATCGTGGTCGTGCCGCCAAGAAGCGCCCGACACTCCACATAACGGACAACGGAGCGCGGGTAGGTCGGATCGGGGTTCTGTGCGATCAGCCGAGCGGGCCGGCTGACCCTTCGCTTGTACAGAGCGCTCGCGCGCCAGACATTCCGATTCGTGTAACGCTCGGGCACCTCCCAGAGCGGAACGAAGTTGTAGGTCGGATGATTGTGGAGTTCGATCAGGCCTGGATAGATGGTGCCGCCTGTATCGATCTGAAGCGCTTCGGCGAGTTCGGCGGGCAACGGCTGGTCAACCGGACCAACGTGGACGACGTCCGAGCCGAGGACCCCAATGCATCCATTGGGCCAAACCTGGCCTGTGGCATCCATCGTGACCACGCGCCCGCGCAGCACATACCGGGTCGGCCGCTCCAGTAACGCCGCCGTGCGAATCAGGTCGGCCTGTGCCGCGGTTTCAGCTTTGAAGTAAGCCATGGTTCATCCTCCCAATCGCGTCGTTCCAGTCAACAAGCGGCACCGGGCGCATCAGGGCAGGCGCGCCTGCAGATCCGTGGATTGCCGCGGTCGGACACCCAGACCTCAACCTCGGGGAACGGTGTGAGCAGGCGCAGGAGGGCCGCATCGGTCTCATGGCAGAGGAGAATGGAACGCACGCGCGCGGCGCCTGCTTCAGACGCCAGCCGCGCCGAGAACAACGCCTGTCCCATCAAGGACATCCCCATTCGCCCGATCTTCGTCTGCACCACAGTGACGTTCAGTCCGCGCAGCCGCGGATAGTCGCTGCTGCGTGCCTTGCGACAGGGCTCATCCGGCAGGATTACCGCATCGGCCCATCGTGGGCTGCGGTCCTGCGCCCGTTCGACCAGAGGGTATTCCGGGATGTAGGTCCCCTGGTTCAAGAAGACCCAGAAGCCTTCGGTCATGGGCGTCTCGTGCTTGCTCATCCACCCCTCTGCTTTGAAGCTTATCCATATCAGAGCGTGAGCAGGCTGTTCAGGCCCACGCCCTAGGGTCCGTTCAGGAATAAAGGACGGCGGCTGCCGAGCGGAATGTTTGCAGGATGTGCTCCCGATAGGCCGGACGGTTGATGGCCATTGCCTTGGTGTGAAGGTCGCGAACATCTTGACCCCGGATGGCAGTTGCAGGCGACGACTGGCCTGCTGAGCCTTGTGGCCGCAGAAGATCACCACCTGCAAAGACGGGAGTGCGTTGATCCAGGCCTGTGTCTCGGCAACAGCGGAGCGAATATCCGCTGCCGTGGCATTGCGGTTTTTCTCCTCAGTGCTGACGCAGTACGGCACGACATTCCAAGGCAGGACATCCTGGCGTGCAAGCCCGGCCTGATTCAGCGCGACGCCCATGTTGCGGGCGGACGGATCCGGACTGTCCCGAGAGATGAAATCAGACACGACCGCCTGAGGCACAGGGCTCTCCAGCAGCACGAGCAAGCGGGCGTTGATCCCGCCATCGTTCGGATCCACATGGGGAACACGAAGCCCCCGTGCGCGCATCCCTTCGATCAGACTCATGCGACGACGAACATGAGGTTCACTAGAGCACCGGACAGGAAATCCGACTCCCGGGGTTTTGGCTTGGTGAGATCTGTGATTCACTCTGTGGAACGGGAGGTGGATCATGGGTCACTGCTATTCTCTCGATCTGCGGGTGCGGGTGGCTGA